>JAMOPC010000102.1 GCA_027064845.1 Desulfurococcales archaeon
CGGGATTCGAACCCGCGCGGGCCCCATGGCCCACTGGCTCTCAAGGCCAAGTCACTATAGAAAGATCCACAGAAAGACTTAAAAAGTTACCCCCCGATCGCTTTGCACTATTTAAATACCTAGGTGACTACTTTAAAATAAAGGGTAATATGACACGCATAATAGTAGAAGGAAATAAAGTGACTATTGAATTTAATAGCCTTGATGATGTTTCAAAATTTGTTAGTTTCTTACAAAGTCTGGGGGTAACTTCTCATGTGAAGAAAAGAGAGATAAGAATCGACTACGATGAGAAATTCTGGGACTATTTAGTGAAGGATCGAGGACTTGACCTGAGGACTGCAAGATCGTATATAAACTACCTTAGAAAACTAAGTGGGGAAGTTATTGACTATAACTTATACTTAAGAATACTGGATAACAAGTGGAAAGTAAAACTGGTACGTATTTACCTTGACTACCTCTTTAAAGTAAATCGAATTAGTTGGGAAGAGAAAGAGAAACTTAAGTCAATATTCAGAATAAAGAAAAACAATAACCATGACGATGAGTACTCCCTTGATATTGATGATCTAATGGATAAATATTTGAGTATAAATGAGGAGTCGTTGTATCACTTATTGCTTGAGATTTTATTATATTCAGGTGCGCGCTTAAGTGAAGTTATTAAAATGTTGAGAGAATGGGACAAGAAGAGACTTGAGTGTTTCGAGGAGTTTTGTCGGTATAGATTGAAGTGGTTTAGGGGGCGTAAACGTTGTGATTATATTTATTTTCCTAAACATCTACTACCTAAAATACTCCAACATGTTTACAAAATAGGAAAATACGACAATGTCCGCAAAAAGATCTATGACTATTATGGTATTAGACCCAAGGACTTTAGAAAATTACACTATCGCTTATGTCGCAAGATCCTGGATAAGGAGATCTGTGCCTTTTATCAATCCCGCTCTTCTCGCTTAGACGTGAGTGATATCCACTATGATCAACTGAGAACTCGCGCTGATACAAGTTATCCTCTCCTCATAAAGAAAATTGACGAATTGATTAACGAATTAAAAGAACTGGATATTGGGAAGCCTGTAAATATTGTGAAAATAATCAACGAGGAAGAAATTCCCGAGGAAACTAACAACATGAATATACATGGAAAGACTAAAAATTTATAAAGGGAAATATGCAGATATTCATATGAACATGTATGTATATATGGGTGTCCCCACATGGAAGGTCTTAACAATAGAGATTTTAATATTAAATTTGAAGTAGTTCCCGGATCTTCAGAAAAAGATATTTTTGTTGAAGAATCAAAGAAAGGATTAATAGTTTTCATGGGCAATGATGATGTTACTACAATTCTTAATTTCTCATCTTTTGACATTAATGATAAACTTGAGAAAATTAACTTGAGTGTAAATCTGCCCTTCGTGTCTAGGGAAATAGATAGGATTAAAATTGAATATTATCTTGAAGGAAATGTTTATAGTGGTATATTGGGTCGTGGAAAATATATAGCTATTGAGATCCCAGACATGATCCCAGTTCGTGAGGAAATCTCAGAGGCAGAACTAAGAGATGACTTCGATCTAGACTTTGGCGGAGTATTAATATCAATAGATCAAATTGTCAGAAAGAAAATAAAGTGCTTAGACCTTAAGAAACTATTTATTAAATTCGCTGATGGAAAAATAAAGAAAATAGCTGTTCCAAAGCCTACATTCTATATTGAGAATATTAAGAAAGATAATAAGGAGAAGCGAGTTGGAAAGATACGAATATACTTGACATTTTGGCGTAAAAAAGACAATATACCGGTTAATCTCTTAATAGGAGAACTAAATATTTATGTTATTGGACACGCACTTATACCTCGTAAAGATCGTCTGTTCGTCAAAAAGAAAAATATAAACATTAAGGGCGTACAATATCAGCCGCCAAAACTAAAAATTGTTAACGGAATGGTTGTTCGCGAAACCAAGGTCGTTCCACAAAACCTTCCTCAGGGATTGTTCATTATAATAGATGGAACTATTAGTATAGGGAAAACAGAGTATAAATTCACATTATCTAATACTAAAAAGAAGGTAAAAGGGAAACTAAGACCAGTTTTGATAACCAAGTTTATTGATAGAGAATATTATGGAACAATAGATTTCGGGAACCAGTGGTTTTCTTGTAGACGGAAAACTAATTTAGATAAAACATTGTTGAAGCGAGGCAAGAGAGTTAATAACAAAGAATATGTATTAGAGTGGATCGATAGGCATAAACTTAATCACGTTCTAAGAACAAATAAGCCATTTGACGTATATATTAAAGATGGAGAAGAAGAAGTAGTGGTTATAGAAAATAAGAATGGAAAAGAGACAAGAAACAGAATAAGAATTAAGTACAGAGAATGGTTAATCGGGTCTACCGATAATAATCTAGATATAATAATTTTCAACAAACATCATCAAGACGAATATCCATTAGTGCGTGCAAAACTGAATGCAAACGATGTACTGATTATTAGACATTATGATCCTAGCGCAAAAAGAGTGCGTTTTTACCCTTAAGTTTATATACCCCTTTGAACATACATATATGCACGGGAGCGCCTGAATATCCCTCTAAGGAGGCAACTCCTTAGAGGGATTTGAGGGGCTCCCGCTGGGAGGGCTACCCGGATAAGGGGAAGCACCTCCCGACGACCGCCCATCCCACCTAGTGGGATGGGTATGAGGATGAAGTTAGGATGGGTGAGAGGAGACTCTATTCCCTTTTCTATTATAGGTGACTATTATGGAGAGAATAGTTTATGTGGCTAAAATATCGAAAAGCGGTAAACGAGTATACATTGTAGTACCAAAACATTTACGTGACAAGGTTAAACACGGGAAAACATATAAGGTAATCCTCGAAGGACCATTAGAAGAATCATAGTATTTGCAGCTATCTCCCGAACATATACTACCATAATACATGCATGGTGTATTTACAAACAAAAACTAGTTTTAATCCCAGTCTCTCCTTCCTATTTTCTACCTCATTCCTTTAGCTCTTCTTGTCTTTGCGCTGCTGGAATATAAAATAAGCAAAAACTAAAGCATGATGAGGGGCCGCACACAGAGCCCCCACAAACCAAAAGGGGCGATGAAGAAAGTCACAAGCTGAACTCTTCTTTAGGTGATCAAGGAATGAAGATCCGTAAATACATATTTTATAAGTACAGATTCAACCTTCCACTAGTTCTTACTGATTACTTAACATTGTAC
>JAMOPC010000103.1 GCA_027064845.1 Desulfurococcales archaeon
GGTTACTAAGAAGTTTGTCATAAAAGAAGATTATGATATCATACATCTTAATCGCTATGATAGAGAGCTCTTGATACAGAGTTCTCCAAAAATCTTTACACTCCATAGCTCTTTAGATGAGCCAAGCTCTAGTGCATGTAATATGCTTAGAGAAATCCAAAAATATGTTGATGTAATCATAGCACCCACAAGTCATTGCGCAAAGACAGTAAAGGAAGTATGTGGACTTGATGCTAAGGTTATTCATCATGGAGTTGATACTGAAATATTTAATCCTTACATTATTCCCAGTATAGAGCTAGAAAGCTACTTAAACAGCCACCAAACAAGAAACTAATTCTATGGGTTGGTAGAATAAGCCCTGAAAAACCTTGAATTAGCACTAAGGGTTTTAGGGAAAGTAGTAAAAGAAAGGAAGGATGTAATGCTGATAGTTAAAGACCGTGCTATTACTTAAAGTTATATGTCAAAGATTAAGCTTTTGATAAAAAGCTGGGAATTGAACGTTATGTTTCATTCGACCTTAAATGGACTCCTAACATGATGATGGCATCGTATTACAAAGCTTCGGATGTCTATATATACATCGATAACAGAAGCTTTTGGCTTAGCTATAGCCAAAGCTATGGCATACGGAATCCCTGTTGTTGCTTATAAAAGATCTGCTATGCCCAAAGTGATTAGTAATGCTGGTTGTTTAGTTGATTCTGTCGAAGAATTTACCGAGAAACTGTTAAATATGCTAAATGATAAAAAGCTCGAGGAAATATATTGGATTAGAAGGTATTATAAGAGTTATGAAAGTTCCTATTAAGAAACACTGCATCAGAGTATTTACGGCTTTACGAAAGCTTATCGTTGCAGATATTCCAAGGCACTTCATAATTGAAAATACCACTTTTAAATCCAACATAGTAATTATAATTGATGGTCCTCCTGCTTCTGGTAAGTCAACTATTGTTGAAGCAGTGGTTTCTAGGTGGAATGCTAGGAGTTTTCGCTATAAGCGTCTTGGGATAGCTAACATATTATTCGACTTATTGATGAAGTTGGCTCCGTGTTTACAAGAAGACACGCCAAAAAGTGACCGCTCTGATCCGATTATTATAGTAGATAGTATGTTCCTAAAACGCATGTCAGCACTTATTATATTATTAGAAATAATATACAAGTATATCAATGTCCTCTCGTTGTTAATGTTAATATTAACAACACGAATTATGGTAGTTGATGAGGGGATTCTTCTCGGATGGGCTAATTACTTTAATTTAATGCTCCGCAAAAAAGCATTCAAGCCTAGACATGTTGATATACTTATGAAACTTGACTTAGCAAGCCTTCGTATACTTTCAAGAATACGAAAGGTATATTATTACTTCATAGATAGAGACTTAGAAAAGCTACAGCTCTTTTGGTTTAAAAGAGGCAATAGAATCCCTTATGATACTGATTTCGCTGTGTCAGTTAAATACTTATTTAAATTCTTTAGTACTGTATACCAAAGATATGGTATTAAGGCTGAAATGAGATATGTTTATATGCGATAGGTAGTAAGTTTTTATATTATTGATAAGATACAATACGGCTACTAAAGACGTTTAATTAGGGCGACTAATATGGGAAAATGGCCATTAGTAAGTATTGTTGTACTTAACTATAATGGTAAGCATCATCTAAAAAACTGTTTGGATTCGCTATTACGTACAAAATATCCTAATTTCGAAATTATCTTAGTAGATAATTGCTCATCAGACAATAGCGTTGAATTCGTAAAGGAGAATTATCCTCAAGTTAAAATTGTAAGGCTTAGTAAAAATATATATACTTGTGGAGGATATATGGCAGGTGTTCTAGTTGCTCGTGGCAAATATGTGGCAATACTCAACAACGATATAGAAGTTGATGAAAACTGGCTAATGCCCCTGGTAGAGGCTTTGGAAAGGATGCCTTGGGTTGCAGCTGCAGATGCAAAATATAGGAACTTCTTTGCACGTGACAGATTTGACGATAGTGCAGCCGCAGGTAGATGGGTTGATTATTTTGGTAATAACTATACTAGAGGAGTTAATGAAGTTGATTGTGGGCAGTATAATAAACCCGTCTACATTACAGGGGTTCTTACATTATTTAGAAGGGATATATTATTAAGTATTGGAGGATTTGACTTAAGTTACATTTTTGGGTATGAAGATATTGATGTTGCTTGGAGACTGTATCTCGCTGGATATAAAGTCTTATATGTACCACAATCAGTTATCTATCATAAGAGTGGTGCAACAACTAGGTCTAAGCATGGGGCCTGTAGACCTAAACCTGAATTTTATTATTTGAACAAGAGAAATAGATTAATTACAATAATTAAAAATTTCAGTATTTTAAATATGCTACGAGCACTTTTTGTTACATATTTTGAGTACTTCTTTCTGTCTTGGTATCTATTTCTAACACAAAATAGTGTATACGGCTTAGCCGTAGTAAAAGCTATGGTTTACCCGATTAGACACACTAGAAAGATCATGGTCAAACGTGCGTTTGTTCAATACTTACGGAAAGTGCCCGATAAGATAATTATGAGATATATGGTTCCTTATTCGGGATTAATCTGGGATTTATTATCAAATTATATACGAAAAAATACTTTTAAGCTTAAACATAATGTGTAAAAATATGGAGTACATAACTACATAATATAACTGTTTGTGGGTGGAACGGAAGCATGGTTAATTGGTCTCGTAAGCGTGTACTTGTAACTGGCGGTTGTGGTCATATTGGTAGTTTTGTAGTTAGAAAATTATTAGAACGAGGTGCATCAGAAATAAGAATCCTAGATAACCTCTCAGCTTATCCATTTAACCAGCTCGAGGTTTACTGCAAGGATATACTGACCGATGAACGCGTAGAGTTAGTAAAGGGGGACATAACAGATCTTGAAACCGTAAAAAAATGTGCTAGTAACGTAGACGTAGTGTTTCATCTTGCGGCATATGCTGATGTTGCTGCCACTATATATAATCCAGATGAGGATTTTAGAACAAATGTTATAGGAACTTATAATGTGCTAAAGGCGTCTCTCGAGGCTGGTGTTAAGAGATATGTTTTTGCATCATCTGCCGCTATTTACGGGAATCAGCCTGCACAACAACCAGGACAACCTCCTATATTTAGAGAGGATATGAAACCTAATCCGTTATCAACATATGCTAACTCTAAGCTGTGGGGCGAAAATGAGGCGATACTGTTCTATAGGCTATATGATCT
>JAMOPC010000104.1 GCA_027064845.1 Desulfurococcales archaeon
CGGGTATGCATTTATTGGTTTAACGAATCTAGTTGTATCCTTCATATATGTTTTACGCGTAATAGGTTTTAGACTCGAATTCAGTCTTGACGCCTTAATTGATGTTCTTCGTGCTGGTGTTGTTAGCTGGTTGCCTAGCATAATTGTTCTAGCTGGACAATGGCTCGGTGTATTGTTCGTTTTTGGCTCCAGCGGTGCTGTTGAGACTGGTTATTACTATGTAGCATCCGCTATCTCGGGGGTTGTGCTGGGTATATCTAATAGTATCCTGAGTTTACTACTGCCTGTTCTTAGTGGTATGGCTGATGGTAGGAAGAGAGCGTCTTTTCGTGCTCTGAGGATAAGCTTGTTATTCATGACTCCAATAGCTGTTTTTATTGCTACTTATCCATGGTTGCCGCTCAGCCTGCTCGGCAGGGAATATGTTAGTGCATCTAATACGCTTACTATTCT
Source organism: Desulfurococcales archaeon (assembly GCA_027064845.1). Lineage (GTDB taxonomy): Archaea > Thermoproteota > Thermoprotei_A > Sulfolobales > Desulfurococcaceae > JAGHDU01. The sequence continues at coordinate 454 of JAMOPC010000104.1, forward strand.
ACTTCTCGGCTCTGTCCCTTTAGCGGTTACTTCCTGTATTAATAGTTTGGTTTATGCATATGGATACTATAGGAAGGTTCTTGGAATTGGTCTTTCGCAGAATATACCGAGAATAATGCTCTACCTACTACTCGTGCCTCGGTATAGCGGGTTAGGTGCCGCGGTATCCTTCACTATTGGGGCTTATACTGGTTTCCTCTACTCACTATACGTTGCCCATAAGATAAGGTTCTATCTCGATATGAGTTCCATGGGCAAAACAGTAGCTATACCAGTATTGCTGGGCATCTCATCATATTTGCTTGGTTTCCACTGGTTCCTTGGTCTCTTATTAATTGCTTCTTCGTATCTACTATATGCTCGTCTGGGATTGTTGTCTAGGGGTGATTTGAGAGAAATACTCTCAGCATTTATGTCTGAGGATAGAATTAATGAATTGTATGATAGGTTAAGGTTTCTTGTTGATATGGTTTTTCCTTAGGATTTCTTTGATGTATTCTTTGAGGTTCTCGATTTGTTGTCGTGTGCGCATCTCTATTCTTTTAATATATAGTGCCATTATTGCTTGGAACATTGATAGTATTCCGGCTGTTGTTAGAAGTATAGCGATTAACCCCTTCACATAGTATTTGATCCCTGTGAAGAAGTAGTGGTATCCCACCCATGCACCAAGAACTAGGCCAGGTACTAGGAGTAGTGCTCCTAATCCAAATATGAAGAATGCTGGATTATATCTCCACGCGAGTCTAACCATATCTCTTGCAATTGCTACTCCATGCCATATGTTGAGCTTCTTCTCCCCCAACCGCTTCCTATAATGTATGGGTGTCTCTGCAACCTTGCCCGTAGATGATGCTATATGGGCAACTATCTCTGATTCAATGCTGAAATGCGGCATTTCGAAAGGAACTTCACGAAGCCTCCTCGTACGTATGATATACATGCCGCTCAATACATCTGTTAGTTTTGTACCGAATAATAAGTTGAAAAACTTTGTAAGAGCCCAGTTACCGAATCTGAATAATGGGTGTTGAGAACCTTTCTCACACTTCCTAGCACCAATAACCAAGTCATAACCTTCAAGGATCTTTGCTTTTAATTCGGGTATGTGCTTGGCTGGGTAAGTGTAGTCGCCATCCATGATCAATACATAGGGTGTTCTTACATACTTCAAACCAGTCTTGATGGCGAGAGCCTTACCCTTACCCTCCTGCGGAACTACACGTACTCCTTTAGACTTAGCAATCTCCACTGTACCATCTGTGCTACCACCATCTACAACAATAATGTTTTCGTGTGGAACACAAATACTTATGACTTCATCAAGCACAGGGCCAATAGCTTCTGCTTCATTAAGTACTGGTATAATTACTGTGACATCGCTTAAATCAATACTACTCAAATAATCACCTCAAGCAAACAAGTCCTTATGGTCACCCAATTGCTTCTTTTAATACTATATGCATTGATCGTTAAAATATCTTAAACATATAAATATACAAACTAAATAGTAATGAAACTAATATTATGTAACCAAATTATTTTATTAAATTGTTTGAGTGAGTTCTATGAATTTACGGCATTTAACTATAGTTACCACGTCGTTGCTCATAGGGATTCTTAGAGGTAGGGCTATTACTACATTCTTGGTCGCTATTGTTATACCGTCAGCAATCATTACAGTATTCTTGCTCGCAGTGGATATACTTAATACTCAGGCCAATATGATTACAGCAATGTATAGGGGCAAACCATCACTAATCTACGTGGAAAAACCACTAGGCAATATTTCATGTGTCAGAGTACGTATAGAGAACGTATTGGTGAAAACAGTTAATGAGTCGTTTGAGACACAAGTACACGTGGTTGATAACTTCACAAAATACGTAGAATTAAATCATTTAAGAATAACTAAATCAAGCAAAACAGTGTCTGGAGAAATAGTTTCTGTTGGATGGTTGTTAGCAGAGAAATATGGCCTTAAACCAGGCTCGGAGATCACAGTATGTATTGGTAGGGATTGCTACTCTACAAATATAACTCGTATCCATATTGGGAGCAGGTGTTTTGGATACATAATCATAGTTTCTAGGCATCGAAGCCTCTTTGGCAAGTCAGGTTTTCTCTGCAGAGTCAAGGACAACTGGATACTAGAAAGCATCGTAGAGGATCTAGTGTCAAGTACGAAGTATACTATGGGGTTCTTATCACTATTCACACTCCTCGCCTATGCCCCAATACTGTATCTCGCACACAATAAAGCACTAACACTAATCAGGAGAGACCTGAGAATACTATATAGTATTGGCGTCTCTAGAACACATTTAAGGCTCGGATTCATCCTTGCAACCACTCTATTATCCATAGTACTCGTCCTCTACGGAGTATCCATAGGAACTCTACTCATACACATCAGTACTTGGATACTTAGATTCTTCGGAATAATAATCCTGGAGAAACCGGTACTGGCACCAGAAGCTCTCGCATCGATAATCACGCCGCTAACGATCGTGTCTCTCATAGTCGCAGGCATAGTATCTGGTAGAATAGGTGATGCGTGGTGGAATGGTTTATAAAAACAGCTAAGAGCATAAGACCAAGCACTTATGCTATAACGTTTTTATCAATAACGATACTGGTCACGTTGCTCATAATTAATTCCTCAGTACTATATGGTTTCTACAACTTATACGATGAAATAACTTTTCCAAGGAACCAGAAGGACTCAAACATAGTCGTTATTACTGGTTACTCGGTAGCTCCCTTCACATCAATCATTGATACGAGGAGCGTGGAGGAACGC
>JAMOPC010000105.1 GCA_027064845.1 Desulfurococcales archaeon
AGAAAAAGGTTTCTAATTTATCATGCCCATATCAATGAGTACGGGTATAATTCTAGCCAAAAAGAGAGTGGGAAACATAAGTACTCCGAGAATAAACTATGTCACTATGACTATCAGGATAGAGGAAATAAAGTAGAAGAAAAACATGCATAAAAAGAAAACAACACTAACAGATATCCTTAGGAAGTTTACCTTCTTCGCAAAACCTAAATTTTATCAAACTCATATCTAATAAAAAGCTCTCCATCCTCAAAGCTAAAACTAATCCTATAGCGAACAAGTAAGCTAATAGCTTCCTTATACCTAGGATTAACTACACGAATACACACCGTTCACCTGAACCGTGTCTTCATCTATTGTTTTGTATCAAGCTGTATTGGACACGGTTTGGTTCATCACGGCTCTTTATCCCCTCTTCCCCGCTTGCAAGAGCCGTGCTCCCCTCGGCGAAGAGAGGTTCATCAAGAGCCCCTCCTCACCCAGATCATCGAGTTCATCCCTACACTAAGACCATATAATACGTAAAAATACATATGTTTTAAAGGTATAGAAAACAGTAACCTTATACAGAAAGCCATAATCCAAAGTTTCAGCCCAAATATAAATGCCTATACATATAGACTATCTTGAGGCGAAGGAGCAGTGACTATCATTTATCCAGAGAAACTAGAAAAGGAGATCCGTAGAATACCCAGCAATATTCTGAGGCTTAGAGTAAAAAACTACGCTATATTGATGATAACGGAGAAAGACCCTGGTTATACCTATCTGGAGCACATGTTGTATCCTGAAACCTATACTGATTATAGAGAAGCAGGACTGAGAATCAGAGAACTCTTAGAACACGTAGTAGGCGAATCACTAAACGAGGGAATCAAGAAAATCAAAGTAGTAATTGAAACACGTAAAGGAACCTACCTCTTCGAAGCAACAAAGGGTAAAATAAAACTAGTCACCAGCCTATAAGTAATCCCTCAATTTTCTGAACAACTTCCCAGAAACACTGATATCTCTAACACCTAGACGTTTAGAAGCAATTCTGTGAAAACCCATAAAGCCACGAACAGCATACGACAACGCCTTTCTCGGAGACATTTCATGGAAAAACCTCAAATGAATAAATTCTCCTTCTCTGAAGTAATGACTATGAACAACTTTAACCCGCCTCCCAACACCCAAATACCTACCAGGAACAACATTATAGTTAAAACCACCACCACGACCAAGAAACATGAAATGCCAGTTAAAACTATCAATAACAGGTATATTACTCAGTAAAAGCTTCAACGACAAAGAATTAAAACCACCAAAATACTTAACCGTCACACGGCCACCAACACTCCTACCCCTACGCCTACCCACTCTATCTCACCTCATAGAGCAGACCAAACACCAAGACTATTACTATACAGTAAAAGTATAAGAACTGCAGCCTCAACCACAAGTTCCATACCGCTCGCAACAGCCACAATGTTAAAGAACCCGAGCAAATCATCAGCGACCAAACCCATAACAACACCATATTTACAGTTAGGATAAAGCATCATAACAATCGGTATAAGCCCGAGAACCATGCGGCAATACTCCTGCTACAGAATATTCTTGATCGCATTAACTAGGCTACTATCATCAATATCAAACGTAATATTATTAAAATTTCAATTCTATTAGTATTGTTACCTCGTTCGGGAAGAAGGAGCTAATAGAGTACGCGATAGTCAACTTTCAATTCTATATATGTTGTTACTGATTTGTTGTGGGCTTTTGGTAAGGCTGTTTTTATTGGCTTTCAATTCTATATATGTTGTTACATAGCTGGTTCTCTCAAAGAATACTTTGCAACAAGAGGAAACTTTCAATTCTATTAGCATTGTTACCCAAACCGTCTCTTAAGAACAGAATAGAGCTTTTGCTTATCTTTCAATTCTATTAGTATTGTTACCTTTACGCTTCAACGGTAAAGCAATAACATATATCGCTTTCAATTCTATTAGTATTGTTACATCCAGTAATGGCTATGGTTACAGTAATTGATCAAAGGACTTTCAATTCTATTAGTATTGTTACTCTAGGAGAGGATCACAAAAGGCTAATGTGGAGTTATCATCTTTCAATTCTATTAGTATTGTTACTCTTTGTCTTCGCAGTCTAGCATTTCGTCACGTATCTTTGCTTTCAATTCTATTAGTATTGTTACATTGGTCGAAGTTTGGTTGCTTGTTCTTATGTTTCGTCGAATCCCTTATATTAGTGTTTCTACAGCTGGTTAATGTGTAGAGGGTCTTCGACCAAGCTTCTATTGGGTGATTAGTTTCGGATAGGTTGTGGGGGTTTGTATAATTATGAGATCTTCGACTGGGTTTCTGTGGGGTTTTGTTGGTGTTTATATTGATGCGGAGGAGATTGTGTATGTTGTGTTAGGGTGTAGAATTGTATATGATGATGGGATGTGTTAGTTGGTTTTGTTTTTGTATGGGCAGATGTTTCTGTAGTCGCAGTTTGTGCAGGTTTTTGAGGGGGTTGGTTTTGGTTGTTTTGTTCCTTCTATTGTTTTCTTCATGTTTTCCAGGGTTTTCAATATGTGTTTTCTATCGCTGTCTGTTATGTTTATGGTGATTGTTTTTGGTCCTGGTATTACTAGTATGGCTGTTTTTACTGGTTTGTTATAGTTTTCTTCTATGAGTAGTGCGTAGGCTATTAGTGTGTATTTCCACCATGGCTTCATTCTCTTACTATACTTGATTTCTAGGGGTGTTGGTGTGCCTTGGTATTTTACTATGTAGTCTACTATTCCTGTTAAACGGTATCTTCTCGATTCTAGGTATGCTTGTTTAGCTATTACTTCGTAGTTCTCCTCTACGTAGTGGGATAGTTCTTCTTGCACCCTATTACCCACTACACTCCAGAGACTAGGCGGGTTCCGTATCCCCAGTACGTATTTGTAGTAGAACATCATTGGGCAAAAAACGTATTCCTCAAGCATTCTCACGTTGAATAATTTGTTATGGTTCTCCATACTCGATGCTTCCCTTCGTGATCCTAGTGTGTAGTTTGAGGTCTTTGATACATATTGGGAAAATATCTATTCTATCCCTCTCGGACAAAGGCAGTCTCTTCAAGTACTCCGCGAGATCCCTTCTCTCCTGTGGCGTTAATTCACCTATGAATGCACTGAGCTGTATTCTTGTAAGTCCCCAGTCCTTCAGTATATCGGCTACCTTGTTCCGTAGCTTCGTACTAGATATATCG
>JAMOPC010000106.1 GCA_027064845.1 Desulfurococcales archaeon
ATATAGAGGGTGAGATCGCTGTGAAGGCTATATCCCCCGTAATAGCAACTGTGATCATTGTAGCAGTAGCAATCGCTATCAGCATAGCAGTAGCACTATGGATCACCGGGCTAACATCATCATTCACAGGAGTAGAAAAACTAGAAATAGTAAACGCATACGCAGAATCAAAATTAGATAATAATCAACACACTTATTGGACAATTCATATAATAGTAAAGAATACTGGTACCAAGCCAGTAACTATTGACGGAATATTTATAAATGGAAAAGCAGGTGATATAGCTAAAATTAATTACGATATTGACGGAAAAAGTGGTACTGGACAATTTACATTAAAACCGGGTGAGAGAGCAGAAATAACGTTTAATCTGAACTCTGCAGACACAAATGAAGACTCACCATCACAAGAAGACTTCTCCTCCGGACAGACAGTTAGTATCGTAGTACATTCTGCCAGTGGTGGACAGTATCCAGCAACAGTAACACTGCCGTAGAGATCATTTTAAGAGCTTTTGGTTAAAACAAATATTTTTCTTTTATTACCTCTTCTAATTCTTTTTACCAGTTATTAATCCTACGAGAGTAATCGTTATTACTAGTTGTGTTTCTAATAGTGGTGTAAATTGTATTATATAGAAGCTGAATAGTGATTCGATTCCGGTCTGATAGATAGTATGATATACATTGCTATAATCGAGTATGTTGATAAAAATAATCTCTATTTTTCGATTTTATGAACGATATAGGAATCATAGCTATTCCTAGGAGTGCTGAGAAAGTATATAATATTGAGACTCCCTTAGCTTCTATATATGCTCGGTATTTTTATCTATCCATGATGTGAAAGAGTTTTTCAGGAACTAGTCATGTGGAGAAAAAGTTAGATTTTTTGGTATTGCTTTTGTGGATGTGCGCCATTTTATCGCCCCTCTATTGATTCCTAAAGTATAATAGTTTGACACCGTGACATTTGTTTCTATATTTGTATAATGAAGTATCTTCTATAAAATGTTCCGAGCAGAAGAAACATACCATATTTCATCAGATACATAGGCTTCTTTATAGCTCTTATACCCAAACATGACGTAGAGCGAGAAAGCTTCATGATACAATACTGTAAAGATCAATATGAATATTCCAATAGCTATAAGCCAGTCGATTAATCCATTATCCACTCCAGCAAAACCTCTCATCCACGAATACTAGTATCATCTACTAAGAATAATCCCAGACACAGTAAATAGAATTAATGATTCAATTCCTTTTAATTTATTACCATTTAAAATATTGAGTTTTGTCAACTATAGCCGTTAATGAAGATAATAACATTACAAGGACTAATGATATCAAAATTGGATATTATTATGCATATATCAAAGTAGCACATGTTCCCTGTGTTTAAGGAGAAACGAATTAATTTTATCAATGGTGTATTTACTAAGAATATTACTCAAGATAATGTTAATCAAAATTTTCTTATAGTAAGATGTAGGAATCAGTATGCTATTGGTGCGTTTTCGTCTCCTTGTACTCCTATGTAGAGTGTCCATGAGTAGTATGATCCTGTGTGGTTGTATTTGAACACTATTTTTAGTGGACAGTATACGGTGATGTTATCGATTGTTATGCTTGATATTGATGCCCATAGGAATGTTCCTCTCTGGTGGTAGGCTGAGTCTGGGTATACTAGGTAGTCTATTATGTCGTTTGCGAATTCCCATAGGTTTGTGTATTCTTGTTTGAACATTACGTAGGATGTGCCGTTTCCGTAGTAGAAGGTTGCTATTGGTTTAACTATTGTTGTGTTTCCATTAGTGTATTGTGCTAGTGATGATAGTCTTGTGAATATGTTTGAGATCATTATCAGTTCTAGGTGTTGTTCTGGAACCATGTAGTAGTACTTTATGCCGTTTTGGATTATTGTGGTTCTGATCTTTACTGGTATGTGTATTGCGTCTCCATAGGGGTGTCCTATGTCGAACTCCATATAGTATTCAGCTATTATTGATTTATTATATACTCTTTCTTCACCCATGGGTGTAACTATGTCTATTATAAAGATTATTCCAGCTTGTCCTAATCCATATGTTATGTGAGTATTATCGATCATACCTATTTCGACGTGATAAATAGGTTTAAAATCTACTAAATTCACGATGTATCCTGCTTTTTGTTTCCATGAAATCCAGTTGTTGATTATTTTTATTGACTCATTTCCTAAGACATATTTTGCTGCGAGACTCGCTTTGTTCAATGAGTCTATGAAGTTAGAAAGACTTTGTGTAAAGTCATAACTATAGTCTCCATTAGCGTATTCAGTATATGCTTCTACATAGTTAGAGAAGAATGTTTGGTTAAAGGTTTCAGCTGCTTTATAGCTTGATAAGTGAAGGGCAAGAAGTTCTAAAGTGTCTAATTCCTCATTTATTATTACCCAGTCTTTCAATGTATAGCCATAATAGCTTTTATTTATAACCACTGTGATTGTTGATACGTAGCTAAGAGTAGCTGTGATTAGTGCTAGTAATATGACTAGTGCGATTATTATTTGTATTTGGGCTCTCATCTATATCCTACCTCGACATAGTATATGTACATTGTACCGTTACGTGTGGTTCTTGAATAGCTATAATTGAATATTGTTAACTCCTTTAATGGTACATCAACCAATGAGATATTGTATCGATCTTCATAAACTACAGTATTATCGATAATGTTTATTGCCTTTATATCTACGTAGACATAATCTGCTCCTAGTCTACTGGATATGTTTAAGGCTAGCTCTTTAGCGCCCCAATGTGTTTTTTCACGTATTATAACCAGAACGTTTGTTCTTCTATAATTTATATTATACGACGTCATCCAAGGGAACAAAGAGACATACATAGCAACCATTATAATAACGACTAGAACAGCTGCCAAGTACGACGATATAATGACTGTTTGACTCTTCACTACATACTCCTCCTCCAAACAGCCACTTTAATATTATAGTCAACCATGCCTAGTCTCACCAAGTAATTAGTAGTTATCACTGGCCAGTCCGATGGGATGTTCTCGCCGAAGGAGATATTATGACGATATGGTTTAGCAACATATATGTTTCCAGAAGTATCCAGCAAAATGATAAAAACCGAATTATATATTGGGAAACTAAGAGAATGTACTTCTATATAGGGGGGAAGATACTCAGTTCTAGATCCGAGTTTCCATTCTTCTGTCTTACGATTATAATACCATA
>JAMOPC010000107.1 GCA_027064845.1 Desulfurococcales archaeon
ACTTCTTATAGCCGTACTTGTTTCTGAACTAACGGGTATATTATTAATGCTAGGTTCGACATTTGGATTCTCAATAATGCTGATAACTTCATTAATACAGCCCCTTATACTACGTTTTATAATATCTGTTTGGCACATAACCACGAATGCATTAGCTATATCATTAGTATTAGTATATGCAGTACCATTGTTATCAATAAACTTTTTAATTATTCTCACACCGGAGAAAAAGCTAAGAATACACCTTGCAAAAATAAGCAAATCATCTAGAACATATATGTAAGATAAACTATACCATGCATTTCACTTATATAGTCTAACATAAGGAAATTAATATAATATCGGAACAGTAGTATTACAGAGTAAGATATGTTGACTCTTTACAATAACAAATACGCAGAAGATACTTGAATAAAGAACTGTACGGAAAACATTGTAGTTAAGAGTCTGGGAAAAAAATCGTATTTTTTCTATAGACTTATGGATGCTTTGTCAGCTGACGGTTAAATTGTTTTTGACGTGGTGATTGTATATGTATAATGCGATACAATATATTCCATACAATGTTAGAGGTATCCAGGCTATGTATAATGCTCCTATGTCTAATGGATACATTTCTCCAATACTATTCCTGGTATATCTTGTTTTCAGAACCGTGTCTGCATAATTCATACTCCATAACGATATAGTGGCGAATGCTACCACTATTATTAGAGAAGATATTATTAGTGACCGTTCATATGATAAACGCTTATTAATCCACCGGGATAAAACCTCATTAAATCCCAGATCTACCACTATAAGGATCAAAGCAATCAATAATGATGTATATAATAGAATTCTCCCAGCATTTATAGGGTATTTAAACAAATCATATAATAGGAAGGGAATAGCTAGAGAAGAAGAAAAAGCTATAAGATAACTTACCAGTTCCCTAAAATTCACCCAATACGCACCTCAATATCATTCATTCATAAAATTACCTTATTGTCTCATAGTCTGTTTATAACTAAGATATTTTACTTGGGTAAAAGGATTTTTGTTTTACTGTGATTGTCTGGTTATTTGTTTTCTTGGATACGATGTAGTTATATAGATATAGCGCATAGTAGTAGATCACATAGGCTGCTATCGGTATTACTGCCATGTATATTGATAATGTATCTACATCTACACCATATATTTCAATAATATGGTTTTGTGTACTGGTGCTTGTTTGAGTGATTATACAGTACATGCCCAATATAGTCCCAGTGATAAGCCCCATGACTATTATTAATACTTGAACTATTATTGAGTCTTTACGTGTTAAGCGTTTATCTATCCAATTAGATATCTGCTCGTTAAGCCCTAGATCAAGTCCTATCAATACCAAAGGAAATAATATAAAAATATACAACAATAACCTACCAACACTTATAGGATACACAAACAAGTTATACATGATCGGAGGAATCATGACAAAAGCTAAAAAAGCAATCAAATAATTAATCAAACGCCTCAACCTACACTCACCACAATATAATTAACTCAAATACCAGAATCACGATCGAGAATAAAGAGTACTATTAGGTTTATATTGTTTTATTTTTATTCGAATTTAATAAGTATTTCATTAATATAATGTGATTAATTTTATTGTTTTCTTTCTAATTATGATTAATTTTCCGTAGGGATTATCTATTGTATTTAGTGCTGATAATATTCTCTCGGATATATATTGAGGATTTATTGGAGAAATTCTCAGCAGGATTACACTTGGAACACCGTGTTTTATAAGAGCTATTCTTCCGAAGTCTTTGTCAAATGTTACTATGATCCCTGACTCCCTTATAGCTAGCTCTACTACTTCTTCATCGCCCATACCTGGTCTAAGTTCCCAGATCGAGACTATGTCATATCTTTTTCTCTGAGTATGATAACAACAGCTCGAGGGATGTTTTCGTCTGCTAATAGTCTAGGCTTTGACAATAATTTCTTCCCTCAAAACCTTTGCAACATACTTGATAGCGGCTAGAACATCTTCTCTTGTGAGATGTGGATACTCTCTTAGGATATCATCTATGCTCCATCCATTAGATAATAACTCTAAGATAAAATACACGGGAATCCTAGTCCCCTTTATTATAGGCTTACCTCCCATAATCCTAGGATCAATAACAATCCTATCTCTAATCTCTGTCAACAATCTCTCCCTAAAGACTATAATGTTAAAGGTCCTAATTATTTCAATATAGTATTACATGTTTGGGTCTTTAAATATAGGCAAACGACTTTTTATTATCCGTGGAGATTATAAGATTTTCCCAATATAGAAGGAATAATGTATCTATCTCACATAAATCATTAGTTTTCATACTAATTATTCCAAATTATTTTTGTCATTTCTTTTGATAATATGATGCCATGAGTTTGAATAGTCTCTCCCTTAAAACAAGCAATACAATGACAAATAAGATTCCCAATAATACGTATATCAATAAGGCATTCCGAAGAATAGGGGAACCAAATGAGCGTGTAGAAACCAATACAAGGAACATCAATATAGCATTCAATCCTACAACAACTTTAAAATACTTAACTAATTGAACATTCTCTACCAATTTCAATTGATCGTAGAAACCCCTCTTACTATACAGAGTCATAAAGACAATAACAAAAATAACAATATAAAATATCGAGAAAAACACGATTCCATAAATAAAGATGAGTGTCGAATAACTTCTCAATAAAAACAAATATTCACCAATAGCAACTATAACATAGATGATATATAATATGATAACTCTCTCAACATAATCAATCAAAGTAGCCGTAGCTGCTACGAATTTTATTAAATATACATCTTTATTTCTCGAAACTTTGTCTTCCATGAATCAATTCCTCGAATTTGGATAATTATGGGAAAGTATGATTTGATAAATTCCGCATCTTTATTGAAGCTTCTTTAGAATCTTTTGTAATATTAGTGTTCTAGCGTAGTTTTATCACTTTATATTCGTTAGTGATATAGTATATTTCTACGTCTTCTAGCCATGGATCGTATCTTTTAGCGAATTTTTCGAATGTCTTTCTATTCCCTGCTCCTACTATGATTTTCCTCCATTTTGTCCCTGTGTATTTTTCTAGTTTCTCCATAACCCATATGTATTCTATAATATTGCTCATCTCTGCTGATGCTTGTCCCTTGTACTTGAAGTTTTTAAAGTCACCAACAA
>JAMOPC010000108.1 GCA_027064845.1 Desulfurococcales archaeon
GCCTCATAGCGAAGGCTTTGCCAACTAAACCACTTCTTCCAGCACCCATTACTAGGATACGTGCTCCTCTATTGTAGGCGTCTACTAGTGTCTCGATCATTTTGTTCTTCTCTTCTTCACTAATAATCTCTATAGATCTCATTATGAAAGTAGCTATTTCAATCATAGCGTTACGAGCTAAGCCTTCAACCAAGGCAGAATCATCTCTTCTATAGTTTGCTTAGTACCATTACTTCACATAGTTTATCTAAGTATTAAAATTTTGGACGCGTTTTTCAATGTATAGTTGTGTTTCCAAGTATTACCCCGATCATTATTGAGTTAACATTAGTATTAGTTGGACCAGTGAACACTAAGGCATTAACATTTCTAAGAGCATTGTATGCGTCGTGTTTTGATAAATATTCTTCAACATCAATATCATTATTCATTAGTTCATCATAAGTATATGAATCGACTAGTCCTCCAGCAGCATCTGTTGGTCCATCAGTCCCATCTGTATCTATTGAGAGAAAAGCAGTGTTTCTTAATCCTCTAATTTTGCGCGTTATACTCAAGGCTACTTCCTGGTTAGGGCCTCCTTTACCAGCTTCTCCTCTAATAGTCACCGTTGTTTCACCACCGCATATTATTACACATGGTTTCTTGAAAGGTCTGTTATGATGATATATTTCTTCAATTATAGAGCCGAGAACAAGGCCAGTATCTTTTGCTTCTCCTCAAGTGTTGTTGTCAATATATATGGTTCTAAACCAAGTTCTTTAGCCTTCTTGGCGGCTGATTCACATGCTAAAGATACTCCTCCAATTATAAAATTATAGATATTAGGCAAGTCCTCTTTCAAGGTCTCTTCTCTTAATCCCTTAATTCCTAGTAGTATATGGTTTCTAACACTTTCTGGTATTTTATTCCATAAATCATACCTAGTCAGTATTTTATAGGCATCATGGAACGTGGAGGGGTCTTTTACAGTTGGTCCAGAAGCAATTATGTCTAATTTATCACCAACTACATCTGAGAGAATGAGTGCGATTAATGTGCCTTTTACTTTTTTGGCAAGTTTTCCGCCTTTGACCTTGGATAAGTGTTTTCTAACAATATTTATCTCATGTATTCGAGCCCCGCTTTTAAGTAGGAGATTATTAACTATGATTTTGTCTTGTAAACTGATTCCATCTTCTGGCATAACGAATAATGATGATCCTCCACCACTAATTAAAACAATTAAGATATCTTTCGGACCTATTTTTGAAACCATGTCAAGAGCTTGTTGAGCTCCTCGGAGAGAGTTCTCATCTGGTATTGGGTGTCCAGCTTCTATGACTTTGATTTTCTTTAAGGGGAGTCTATACCCATATTTTGTAATGACAAGTCCTTCTACAATTAAATCGCCCAGAATTTCTTCAATGGCTTTAGCCATACTGCAAGAAGCTTTTCCAAAACCCAAAACATATAATTTTCCTTGAAGCTCGAAAATTCTTCCATGTACAATAATCTTTTTATTTCTTCTTGTCAATGATTTTTTAACAGCAATATAGGGATCAGAGCTTTTCAAAGCTTCTAGTAATATTTCTAAGGCAATTTCCTAGCTTTAATATCCCCAGATTTTAGGAGTTTCTCTTTATTCAATATATTCATAGCTAGTTCCTCCAAATACTATTTTAAACTATACATAGTATATTGAATTGTATTCATAAATTAATTATTTAAGCCGAATATGACAGAGAATAAAACAGGCCCCGCCTCCTCACACCTCCAGAGACCCCTTATGGGGGATGGATATGAAGGAGGTCGGTCGGGCGGGGTACATTATCTCATTCTAGGATGAAATCTTATCAAATGTGTTCCATCACAACTTGGTGCTTTGAAATATTCTGGTCCCAATCCTTCTCTACAGGTAGCTATTGTTATTTTCTTTGATTGTGCATAGTCTATGATTGGTTTCAAGATCTTTTCGCGGAGTCTTCTATCTAAATACATGTATCCATGAAGACGTTTACCATCTATAATGTATAGTTTTTGCCAATACTCTGAATACTCTGGGAAAGCCTCGATCATTCTTTTCAAGTTATCCCATCTAGCCTTATAGGTTGAAACTACTATGTGTTTTGCGCCGGCATCAACAACTTGGTCAATTAGTTCTTTTATTGAATAGAAATCATCATTGATCCCAGGAATGATGGGGTCAATTCTTACACCTACAGGTATTTTTGATTCAGCAAGTTGTTTTACAGCTTCTACTCGTTTGTCTGGTGTTGGAGCTCCTGGTTCCAGGATCTTAGCTATTCTATTGTCTAATGTCGTTATTGTTATCATCACGGCTGATAGCGTCATTAACAATAGATCTATGTCTCTGACAACGATCGATCCCTTAGTTGTTATTAATGTCTTAACCTTGTGCTCAACGAGTAATTCTAGTGTTTTCCTTGTTAATAATAACCATTTCTCCACAGGAGGATATGGGTCACTACTAGTACTCATCTCAACAACTAAGTTCTTATTGATCCTCTTTAAATCTGATCGAAGGTTTCTTAGAAACATGTTTTTAGGGGTACTTGGTCTTCTACCTATGTATGAAGTAGCATAACAGTATAGGCAGAAATGGCTGCACCCAGTATATGGGTGTAAACTATATTTTCTCGGACAAGTACATAAAGGGCTTTTCCATGGATCAAATATTCTTATTACTCTTAGATACGGCAATTTTCCTATACCTCGCTAGTCAAAACTAATTTATTATATACATGTATTATAATTAAGTGCGTGCAGTAATACTGGTTAGAAGCAGGGATTATATATGGAGTATATTCAGAAGATCTTGGAATACAACGTTAAATGCCCAATTTGTAGTAGAGAGTTCAAGGTAGAAGAACACTTATATGATATGCCTCTTGTTGGCAAAGTAATAATATCTAGTGGTAGATGTGATCATTGTGGTTACAAGTGGAGCGATGTTAGATTAGCTGAGAGCAAGGGTCCCCGTAAAATAGTTTATACCGTTGAAAAACCAGGTGATGAAAACGCTATATTGATCAGATCATCTACAGCTGCTATTATAATACCAGAGCTTGGAGTAGAGATTTATCCCGGGCCAGCAGCTATGGGGTTTATAACGACGATTGAAGGGCTTATTATGGATATCATTGAGAAAACAGAATTCTTATGTAGCGAACCCGATGCTCCTGAAAAAGAATGTATAGAGAAACTA
>JAMOPC010000109.1 GCA_027064845.1 Desulfurococcales archaeon
GCAGTATTACATGGAAAAAGAGCCTCATAATATCAATGAGCTATTACTCGTATTCTTACACATAACAACTGGGGCTAGAGAGGGCTGGAGTGTGTGCAGAAGCGATAAGATAAAGGATTGTCCAAGTAGCCTACTAGGTATAAAAGTAGGAGACATAAGCAGGGTAGGAGACTACATAATAGCAAAGATATATGAAAGTAAGACCAATAAGGAGTGGAGTTGTGATCTTACTTGGTTAGATGAGGAATTAGCCTATAAGCTATACGATACAATAGCCTATAAAGACCCCAATAAACACGTGGTAGAGGTATTAACTGGAATATCTAGCGTTAAGCAATTCGAAAAGTATTATAGAAAACTCCTAAGGAAGATAAGCAAAATACTAAACCTAGGATTTATTCTAAAACCTCATGACCTTAGAAGATCACATATAAGCATTCTAGCCGATCTAGGAGTACCATTAGAACTAGCGGTAAGCGGTAAAATGGATTTTGGCGTAGGTTGGGAAGATCTGAAAACGGCGGTTATCTTCTACTTGAGGTTTAGCAAATACGTTAAAGAGACAATTAGGAAACAGATAGAAACTAGGAAACAAGAAATAATAAAGAGGGAATTAAAATGAGTAAGCTAAAGCATTACATAAATAAACTAGCTCATTACCTAATTGGTTTTTTTGCAGGTATAATTAGTTACATTGATTTCAGACAAAGTGTTTTTCTTTATATTCTCTTCTTCTGTTATGAGTATGTAGAAGAAACCAAGATACAAGATGAAATGTATATAGAGCTGAAGGAATTCACAATAGGCTATATACTTGGATTATTACTAGTGTATTACCCTGTTCTAATCAAGCTATTAACCCATAATATTTTTTAATAAACAATAATATATATTATTAATAGGTGAAAACATGAAGAAGAAGGTTATAACTGTAAGCCTAGACCCTGAATTATTAGCCATTATAAACAAGCTAAGTAGTGATCTACACTATAGTAGATCGGAAATAATAGAATTCCTAATAAGGAAATCATTGAGGGAATATGAGGAATATCGTAAAGCAATAAGGAAGGATAAGCAAAGGCTATATGATATAGCGGATCGGGTATTAGATGAATTAATCCGTAAAGTATTCAGCGAAAAGGAGTGAGATCGAAAATGAGGATTGCGGGTTATGAAATAAATGAAGCCGATCTTCAAAAATTTGTGGAAGATGAATTAGAGGCTCATAGATATGTATTTAGTATGGTTAAAGACTACATTGATGACATTATACATAAAAGCTTTGGATATAACCCAGAAGAGCTTAAGCAAATAGATCCTCCTACATATATAGCTATAGTCCTTGAACTAACCCGTACAATCTATATCAATGTAGTGAATTACCTAAAGTATCAATCCTATAAGAAGAAGTACCAAGAGGGATATGGGAAATGGAAATCTATACAACGTTAGATTGTCTAAGCGATATAGCTAGTGTATTAAGACTTGATAAGCCAGTAATAATGTATGACCTTGATGACCTTGTAATAAAAATATATTATCATAGAAAGAAAACGTTTAGTACTGGAACAATTAAGAACAAGCTTAGCAAATTAGCAAAACAAGGCTATATAAAAATAGTTAAGAAAAGCTATTGTGAATATGGTATATGCTATTCTGACAAAGCAAAAGTAATAATTTACAGAAGTAAAGTAATGGAAGCCATAGGATTTACAAGAACAATAGAATTGAAACCAAAAACAACACTATTAGAGTACTTGAGGGGTTAAGATATGCTATACATTGTTAGAAGAGGAAAGTATGATATAGAATTTCTTAAATCAATTACTGGGAAAGAATACGCTATAACTGTTATAGGAGATAGAGAGACAATAATGGTTAGAACATATAAATTAACTAATGAATACAGGCTAGAAATAAAAAAAGCAATAGCTTATAATGACTATGTAGATATACACAGTAGAATACTATACGGTAAGAAGTTTAAAAATAACTTTGAAACAATGAAAAGAATTATTGATAGGTTTTTTAAATAATTATTTTTAATAGGTGTAATATTATGCGTATGAAAAGCATTTCTGTTAGACTACCAGATAATATTTTAAAGAGCCTAGAAAAGCTTGAGAAAGAACTAGGTATTAGTAGATCAGAGATAATAAGAGACGCCATAAAAATCTATATTGATGTACTTTCTGATTACTTGTATCTAACCAAAACAAAGTATCCTAATCCATTAAAGGTTAAACTGGTGTATGATGATGAAAGTGGTAAAAGTAAGTGATCATGTACATGAGAGGCTAAAGAAATTAGCGGATAAGAAGGGATTGAGTATAAACAACATGATAGAATACCTATTAGAGGTTTACCAAGGAGGGGGAGAACGCTTAGACATTAAGAAGATTATTGAGAAGCAAATAGTATTAAAATATGATTCCAGGTGTAGAAGGTGCGGAAGACCTCTTAAATCTGGTGAACTAGCATATTATACGAGATACATTTATGAAGACGGATCTAGTAGCTCTTATGTTTTATGTCTTGACTGCTATTATCAGTCAAGCGAGGCTCTGGGTAAATATATTGTTGAGCGAGAAAAGATTAAGCAAGAAATTAAATCATTAAAGCTTTATCGTAAAAGACTTGTAAGCGAAATAGTACATAGGCTAGAAGAGATACTTAAGGAATTAGAAAAGCTAAAGCTTATGCTTAGCCAAATACCACCAGGTATTAGCTACTATGATTTTATTGCTGATAAGGAGAGAAAGAACTTATTAACTATGGTTATGGATAAGATAGAATTCGTAAGCAATCTACTAGCCCAGTATAAGGCGGAGAAAGAATTAGAGAAAGAAACAATGAAGGTAGAGGAAAAAACTATTTTGACTTAATATGAACTATTTCTTTTCTAAGTTCTTTCAATTCCTCACTAACTTTTTCATTATTTAATGCTCTTCTAAGCTCCCGTATTTCCTCTTTAAGCTCTGATATTCCTTCTTTGAGATCACTAATGCTTTCATTTAGTTTAAAAAATGCATTAATAATTTTGCTTAATACTTTGCTTACAGTCCTAAAACCAAATGCTAGAGCTGTAGCCATAACCCCTAATGCTCCAAGTATAGCGTATATTTCAGCGTCCATAATATCACCCTACTATATTGGTATTGGGTGAATAGGCTTA
>JAMOPC010000110.1 GCA_027064845.1 Desulfurococcales archaeon
CAGCACCAACCAATATCACTAACATACTACAGAATAAGACAGTAATTATGGCAATAGTAATAGCAATAATAATAGTACTAGTAATAGCCCTACTAGCCAAGAAAAAGTAAGATCCTATACAAGTAGATTAGATGTCTTTTATCCTCAATTTGATTATAATCATTTTTAACAATATTGTACTGTAACTTCTAGTTCATTCGTTTCCGATTAGTATTTTCTAATAATTCTCTTAGTAAGCAGTTTCTCTAGGTATATATTTATTAAATATACTTGACACTTTTCAGGTATTTTATAGAAGATCCTATAATGTTTGTTTAATCTTGTAGCCCTTATCCCTTTTAATGGTCCCTTTAACTCTTTTCCCGCTCTCTCTGGATTATTGACTATTTCCTCCAGTCTTTTCATAAGTATTTCCTTGGATTTTCCCTCTAACTTCCTAGTTATTCTTTTAAATGCTTTACTGAATAACAGCTTGTGCTTATACATTCCTATTTCATCTCCAAGATATGTTTAAGTTCTTCTGGTGTCTTGGCAGCTTCTTCTATTTCTTGTTCTTCATTTGTATGTTTCATTGTGAGGTGTTCGAATGTCGCCGTATAGGCGTCTAGTTCTTCAACGTATTTCTTGGGGATCTCTGTTATTTTTCTTAGCTTTTCTGTTTGTTTTGTCTCTGTAAGACTATATAGTAGGAGTATTGATGCTATGTATGTCTTGGTATAATTCTTTATTTCACCATATCTGATCAGGTAGTAGAATATTTCTAGGAACTTTTCTGGATTATTCAATATTAATTCGATCTTGTAAACGTCGTGCTCTATTATGATCTCTAGTGCTTCTGATATGTCTAGACCCATATTTTTGAGCATTTCCTTTAATTTCTCTATACCTTGGGTAATTAGAAGAGATGCTTCTTCGCGCTTGTTTTGGAAGAAGTACAGAGCTTCGCTTGTGGCAAGCATTACTAGGTAGGTAAAGTTTATGTCTTCAAAAAGCTTATCAACTATTTTATCAATACTATCAGGGTCATCAATTACTTTTTGTACATGTTTTTCGAGAAAACTTATTAGTTCCTTCATGTATCTCAGCTTTAATTCGCGGAAAACTAGGATCAATGACATGAAACTATTCCTCAAATAATTAACTTGGTATCTATGTATAATTTTTTGTTCTATATCAGTCTTTTATTCTTATGAAATAGTAATACCTATATTTTAGATGCTACCTACTCGAAGAATTAATAAAGACAATAAACAACAGATTCGTAATGAACAAATTCTGGATAAGAGCAATACCTGCAACTATCTAATAGTTATTTGACTCAAACATGGTATCCCATAAAAATATTCAGTAGTGATCAATTATTTATTGGTGCAAAATATTGGTCTTTTAGGAAATAGTTAGATTGTCTTTGAAAAGTAGAAAGAAAACCAAGAATTTAGGTACATTTTATTTTTGTAGTCTTTTGTTATCTTGAGTTTGAATAGGGTTTTTATTGCGGCTCTATTTTTATTCTTGTAGACATATATTTTGTTCTTAGGTGATTGTTGTGGGTTCTTTACTTATTGAGGCTAGGTATGTTATTCCAGTAAGGCCTCGTGGCAGAATCATTAGGGATGGTGCTGTTGTTGTTGAAGATGATAGGATAGTGTTTGTTGGTAAGAGGGATGAGGCTAGAGCCAAGTATAGTGGTTTCGAACATGTTATCAAGGCTGATCGCCATGTTGTGATACCGGGTATTGTTAATGCGCATTGTCACTTGTTCCAGAGTATTTTGAAGAATATTGGTATTGATATGGAGCTTGTCAGTTGGTTGAGAACTAGTATTCATCCAACACTTGCTAGCTTCACGGATGAAGACTTCTACGTGGCTGCTAAGTGGGGCTTGATCGAGAACATTAAGAGTGGTGTAACTAGTATTATTGAGAACCACTATGGTCCGAGAGGCCACGAAGCTGTTATTAAGGCATTGATAGAGTCTGGTCTCCGAGCAGTTCTTGCAAGGGGTATCTACGAGGTAAACGTGCTCATAGACATGTTGAAGGAGACTCCAGAGCAGGCTTTGAGTCATGTAGAGTCTCTCGTTAAACAGTATCATGGCAAAGAGAATGGTAGGATAAGAATAGCTGTTGCTCCAATGCACCCATATAATGCTAGTAAAGAACTCTTGTTGAAAGCCAAGGAGCTTGCTGATAAATATAATTTGATATATCATACACACACGGCTGAGTCTAAGAAGGACCAAGAACTAGTTGTCCAGCTACATGGTAAGACCGATGTAGCACTACTCTATGAACTCGGAATACTAAGCCCCAGATACCATGCTGTCCATGCTGTAAATGTTAGTCCTGAGGAGATCAAATACATAGCGGAGACTGGTGCACACGTTATACATAACCCTGAGAGCAACATGTACCTCGGATCAGGAATAGCCCCTATACCGGAATACATGGAGGCAGGAGTAAACGTAGCACTAGCAACAGATGGTGCTGGAAGCAATAATAACAACGACATGATCGAGGCTATGAGATTCGCAGTATTCCTACACAGAGCAGCTAAGAGTCACCCATCAATAATAACTGCTTGGGACGCACTCGAAATGGCTACTATCAATGGAGCAAAAGCACTAGGACTTGAAAACGAGATAGGCAGTCTTGAACCAGGTAAGAAAGCTGATATAACTATTATAAAGCTAGATGCTCCACACACAGCCCCCGTCCACGATCCCCTAGGAGCTATTGTATACTGTGCAAACGCACAAGATGTCGACACAGTCATTGTTGATGGAAGAATCCTCATGGAGAACAGAGTGGTAAAGATATTTGACGAAGAAAAGGTCAAAGAGGAAGCCTACAAAGCCGCTGAGAGGATACTAGATAGAGCAAGAGAAAAGTTCGATGCAAAATTCCCATTCGAGAAATTCTTAGTGTAAAACCTTTTTTCTACTCTTCTCCTTTCTTTATTATATACTCTATTCTCTGACCAGTCTTTTTATCAAACAAGTGTATTTTCTCTTTCTTGAACTTCAGGTATATCTTATCTCCTGGTTTTAGATTTATTGAAGGTGGTGCGAGAATTTTGATCGTGTGTTCTTCTCCAAGCTGAATCGTTATCACTAAGTCTCTACCTATTGGTTCAACTACAAGTATTGTTGCTTCTGCATCACCGTTATCCTTGT
>JAMOPC010000111.1 GCA_027064845.1 Desulfurococcales archaeon
CAGGTTCTTTCTCTCAACACCCTCTAGTGTGAAAGCAATACTCCTAACAATTCCCTGCAGAGTAGTTGTTTCAAGAATATCTATCCAAACAACCTGATACCCACTATCCTTTGCATATTTGCTTACTAGACTAGTCTTACCTATACCCGGCAACCCAACAACGAATACAAATCTCCTAGAACAATCCCTTAGGAACTCGAGTTCTTTCTCACGACCAACACATATCTTCTCAGTACTAGGCGCCTTGTATTGTTTAGGAACACCGAGTTCTCTAGAACCATATACTATTTCAACACCGTGTACACCAACTCTAATACTATAGCTATCAGTTCGTGGATAGTAGAGTTTAACATTCTTACCCTTAATCCTAACCCATTTAGAAGTAAAGAGTCCAAGCTTCTCCATAGCTTTGAGCTTTTTAGAAATAATAGATTCATAAACACTAAGGATCCTGCTGAGACCACGAGTATTCATAGGCTCTGTACACAGCATCACAAAAATACGTATAACTAGATCATTAGTGAGGAACTTAACCGCTTCCTTCTCATCAACAAAAAACCCTATCCCCAGACAAAACCCCAGCACTTCCCCAACTATTCTAATTCTATTGTGGAAAACACGATATATATCCTCTGGGTTTAAACAAAACACTCAAAACCAAAATTCAGGAACTATATAAGATAATTATGATTATTTTACTCGTATACTTCTATGTATTCACGTTCTATAATTATTAATAATCCAGTCTTAGGTTTCAACTGCTCAGCTATAGAGGCTATTCTCTTAGCTAATCCTAGAATTTCATCTCTTGAGGGTTGATATGAGATATATAGATTACTCCGTTTTTCGCTAAGGACAAAAGACTAGATGTAATAAAGTCAGAATCTCTCGTTAATATAGTTTTATTATGCTGATTGGCAATGTTGATTAATTCTCTATCACTAATACCTCTTATACCTAGGTCTTGTAAACGTATAATGTCGATACCAAGCTCCCTTAAAATAATTGATATCTTCCTAGGTATATTTTCATCAGCTAGTAGCTTCAGCAACTAAAGTAACCCTCTTTAATACTTTGGATGCGAATCTCAATGCCTCATATACTGCTTCAACTGGTATTTCAAATTCCTCCGCAACCTCTTCAGGCTTCCAGCCTGCAGCAAGCATTTCTAATATATCATCAACAGTTATTCTTGTACCTTTAATAGTGGGTCTACCACCGCGTCTACCAGGAACTATTTCGAGCCATTTATAACCAGGTATAACAACCACTCATAGCCACCGTTAAGTATTATCAGCAATTATTCTTTTAACCCTTTATTTTGGAGAAAGATCTGTTTCTATTCAATGTTTAGATATTGTCTTTTACGGATTTGTCTTCAATATTTTTAAGCATAAAGAGTATTAAGGTATGCATGAAAAAGCGTTGCAGGTGCTGTGGTGTTGACTAACTGGTATAAAGTTTTCAAAGGTAGATGGAGATGCCCGAAGTGTGGTAGTCAAGAAATAATTATTAATGAACACTCCTTCACGGGAACGGGTCTTTCAAGACTGCTTGATTGGCAAACCTATGAGTACGTTGCAGTAACATGTGCAAGGTGTGGATACACAGAATTCTACAGCAAACAAGTACTAGGCGGAGAAAAGAACGCCATGCAAATCCTCGACTTCCTCTTCGGATCATAGAACCCAACCTAAACGTGCTGTTACCTCGATCTAGGAAATAAACATAGTCTCTATCAGTAGAGATGAAACAGTATCTTGTTATATCGTGTTGAGGTAATTTTGAAAAAGAAACCCCGGATCAAATCAGATCAATAGTTAGGCTGGTTTTCTTCAATAATGGTCTATGGATCCCTAGCCCAAGCATTGGGAATTTCAAATCTTTATTTCAAAAGAACACGTCCTAAAGATGTTTTAATATGAGAACGTGTTAGATCGGTATACTAGATATAATTATGTTTGGAATTGATATAAGTATGGATTGTGAAAAGAATTATAGATTTTTAAAGGACTATATAGTCTAGAGGGCATGTTATTGTCTAAGAGTATTGTTGTAAAAATTCCTCCTTGGATATCTGAGGAGGTGGTAAAAAGATCTTGGAGGCTGTTTTGGCAAGGCTTGGTGGTCGGGTTGATGTTTCCGAAGTTAAAGAGATGCTTGGTATTAAATCAGAGGAGTTAACTGAAGATATAGAGGTCTATGATGTAGGAGAGCTAAGGCGTAAGGAGAAGGAGAGGTTGCCTTGACCATACTAGATACTAGTATTGTCATAGATAGAGTAAGGGAAAAGAAACCCATAAATGAAGATATAACTACTGTAACCTTCGTAGAATATCCGAGAATCATTTACTATAAGTACTTCTATGGCGGAATAATATTTCCGATCAAAATGATTTCGTTCTAGCACATAGAATACAATTAGAACTACTATAAATGGGGGAACCACAAGCATTTGCAGACCTGCTAGTGGCTACTATAGCTGTAAATCATGATGAAGAACTAGTCACTCGTGACACAGATTCACGCATATCTCTGAAGCAATAGAAAATCTAGGATATCGTATAAAGCTTAAGCTAATATGATGTGTCCACTAAGATCTCAATCATGATCTCTCCTCTGAAACATATTATTTAGAAGGACTAGTCATTAATACTCAGTTACAATTTGTTTCTTTCTATAATAGTTTATGTGTATTATTAGTTCAATTATTGTTACTATAAACCACATTAGAACCATTATCGCTATTGATATATTTTCATGTGGATGAAGAATACTTTGAATTATTCTCGGTTCCACTATTATGTTTACCCATATGATTGATAACCATATAGTTGGTATTATGATTAAGTATTTTCCCATATTGCGACTATTACAAATTATAGCGTCTCGATAAAGTATATATGTCAATAAAACTACATCTACTGGTAAAGACATGCCTATTAACCAATACGTGTAGAGAAGTATTGTTTTCACAATATCTCCATATGCATAATGCTCCATATAATAATATGACAAAACCTCAGCAAATCCTATTATAAGAACAATCAATAACACCAGTACGAGTCGGAATCCAAATATCCGTATATTTTTCAATAAGGTAAAAACATACAATTTTACCATTACAAGACCCAGAATGATCATAGTACATATATAGACTCCATAATCACTCCT
>JAMOPC010000112.1 GCA_027064845.1 Desulfurococcales archaeon
ATGCTTTACTCGAAGTCAGTTTTGAGTCTCCATCAGATGCTTATTTCAAGATCTTCCACTTCATGAAAGACTATATGCGTAAGTATGGTAAGAAAGAAAGAGACTTGCTTGTAATTATAGGTAGGCACGATCCATTAACAATATTGAACTTGAAGAGAGTGTTTGAAGCAATAGATGTAGTTATAATTGGATTAAGCGAGAAAACAAAATTTGAAAAAATTAGTGGTAAAGACTTTGATGGAATAAAAGTGCTAGAACAATATACTGTTTATACTGCTCCCACCTATTTAGTTGCAGCTATTAAGCAAGTAGTCGACGAATACTATGAAGAAAGGGATATCTATTTATTGTTCCTAACATTCTCGGATATAGTATATTTAATGGGTAATACCCCAGCATATATGTTGTTAAGAAAAATCATACACGAAAAAGAAATAACATCAAACATTAATTCGCTCTTCCCAGTAATAGTTAAAGGAGCACATACAACCGACATTGTGTGCATGATTAAGAGCATAATACCAAGGATAATAGAATTATAATATCTTTCTTCTATGAAAATAGATTATAGGTGAAACAAGACTTGAAAGCATATGTATCCGTAGACATAGAGGGTTTACCAGGAATATCTTCTGCAACAATGCTTGTTCCAGGTAATACACAGTACTCAAGAGGATCAAAGATTATGACACTAATAGCTAAGAAAACAGCTGAAACACTCCTCGATAATGGTTTCGATAAAGTAGTTATTGCAGATAGTCATGGATACATGACAAATATCGATTACCTAGAAATGCCCAAAAACACTGTTTTGATCCAGGGATTCCCAAGACCGGTCTCTATGCTTACAGGACTAGATGAATCATACGATGCAATATTATTCATAGGCTATCACACCGGTGCTGGAACTCTCCACGGATACTTAGACCACACTATGAGTGGTAGAACTTTCGCAGAGATAAAAATAAATGGATTTAGAGCAAGCGAGTACCTAATTAATGCATTAGTTGCTGGTGAGAAGAACGTACCGTTGATTCTAGTTGCTGGTGATCAGCTTCTTGAAGAAGAGGTAAAGAAGCATACTCCATGGGCAGTTTTTGTACCATTTAAAAGAGGTATAACGAGATATTCCGCGATGTATTATTCATTCGAGGATATTTTAGAAAAACTGGCAAATGGTATAAGTGGAGCTGTCGAGAAACTTAAAAAAGGAGAAGCTATGCCTTTAAGGATACATAAACCATATATTGTTGAAATACGTTTAAGGGAAGAGCTAATAGGTGATGTTCTCGAGACTTGGGAAAAGCTTTCCAGGAAAGATGCATATACATTCACATTTGAAGCTTCTACTGCGGAAGAGCTTCTAGAGACTATAGAGCTTATAGCATTCATAGCTTACGGAGTATATTCGCTAAAGAATGCCTTGAAGTAAGTCTTTTAATTATAGAATTATTGTTTTTATACTCCTATCCACAATATGATTTCTATGCCAACTAGTACTTATTGCTTCCACCACTTATCATAGTTAAAGGTGTACTTATTGATAGGGCTCGAGTCATTATCACAATTAACTCTTGGAAACATAATTATGATAATTATTGGGTTAACACTTGTGTATTTAGCTATAAAACATAAGTATGAGCCATTAATCTTATTACCAATAGGTATAACGGCAGTACTAGTCAATCTTCCTGGCACAGGACTAGTTGATCCACCTTATGGTTTCTTGTATCTTGTGAAAAGATACCTTATCGACACTGAGATTGTGCCGTTGCTCATATTTCTCGGACTAGGAGCCATGACTGATTTTGGCCCGATGATCGCTAATCCGAAGAGCTTATTATTGGGAGCTGCTGCACAAATAGGTGTTTTCGTAGCAATGTTAACAGCACTTTTGCTCGGATTTGATCTTAGGGAAGCTGCAAGTATAGGAATAATAGGAGGAGCAGATGGGCCAACAACAATTTACTTAACAGTCAAGCTAGCTCCACACCTTCTCGCTGCTACAGCAGTAGCTGCATATAGCTACATGAGCCTAGTTCCTCTCATACAACCACCAGTTATAAAGGCATTAACTACTAAGGAGGAGAGAAGAATAAGAATGAAACAATTAAGGCCTGTTTCCAAGAAGGAGAAGATCTTGTTTCCAATAATATCAATGATCGTTATAGGACTGCTTGTCCCAAGCGCTGCTCCACTTATCGGAATGATTATGATTGGCAATTTGTTTAGAGAAGCAGGTGTTGTTGAGAGATTGAGGAAAGCTGCAAGCGAGGAATTAATGAATATTGTAACGATTTTCCTAGGACTAGGAGTAGGTTCTACGATGAGGGCTGAAACCTTCCTTACATACAAGACACTACTTGTTTTAGGACTTGGAGTCGTAGCATTTGCTTCTGCAACAGCTGGCGGAGTATTATTTGCTAAATTAATGAACATGTTCTCCAAGGAAAAAATAAATCCAATGATAGGCGCTGCTGGTGTGTCAGCAGTCCCTATGAGTGCAAGAGTTGTACAAAGATTAGCAACACAAGAAGATCCTGAAAACCACTTATTAATGCATGCAATGGGGCCTAATGTCGCTGGAGTTATAGGGACGGCTGTGGTAGCTGGCGTATTCTTATCAATGCTGGGTGGATAAATATGGATGCAACAACTATACTCGAAGGAATAACTATAACACTTATAGGTGTACTAATAGTATTCGGAGTATTAACTATCCTAGTAGCAATTTTGTACGGACTTAAATACATCTATATACATGAAACTAGTAAAAAAGAAGCAAAAATAAAAGAAAAGGAAGAAGTAAAAGAAAAACAAGCTAGACCCCAAGAAATTAAGATAATGGAGGAAAAGACTAAGGCACAAATACATGATCCACAGCTCATCAGTATCATTACAGCCGCAATAATATTATTTAATGAGTACAAAGCAAAGAAACTAAGCAAGTACGATATATTCAGAGATATGCCAGAACTTTCACGAATACTTGGACTCGCAGGAATATCTTTCAGAGCAGAACTAGTTGTTAGCCTTGGAGGAAAAGACCAACAAGTCACTGTTGAAGAAATACCTGGAGATGGGTATAGAGTACATATTGGGAACAAAAACTACATTGCTCAAATAAGCGTCTAGAACTAAATATAGATCTCTTCTCTCAACTTAT
>JAMOPC010000113.1 GCA_027064845.1 Desulfurococcales archaeon
TTATATGTGGTTGCCCTGCGATACTGAGGTTATTTCTTTCTGCACTCGCTGAGTATTTGTTTTAGTTTCAGTGTTTTCTGTGCTAGTTTAATTGGTATTCCTAGTGCGTCTGACAAGTCTTTTGCCGTGAATTCTGTTTGTACATTTGTCTCCATCTCTACTAGTTTGTCTAGGATATCTGACGGTATTGTGTATGTTGATATTCTTGTTTTTCTAATAATAGCTACGAAGTAGGTTTTTCCTATCCTCAATACGTGTGTTTTTCCCGTTGTACAGTAGTTTAATAGTAGTTCTTCGAGAATTTTCCTATATTTTTCTGCAACAATGTATTTTTCGCCAGACTTCTCCATTATTCCATATTTCGTTAACCACCAGAGAGCTCTTCTTATAATTAAAGTCTTTAAATTCATTAATTCTTTTAACTCGTTTAATCGTAGTCCTGAATAAGTGTATATGTAGTATATGAAGGGTATTAGCCATGGTTTCCTAGTAATTAGTGCTAACAATACTCCTCTCGGAGAGATTTCTGTGTCTTTTGTTTTTTCGCTCATTTCACCTATACCCCATATTTTTCTTAAGCTATTACTTAATTATCTTGTATAACCCATATTATCTGGTTAACATGGTAAATAAATTAATAGGGAGTGCATGGGTGGTTTTGATGGAGTATAAGGTCAAGGACATGAGTTTAGCTCCTCAAGGTAGGTTAAAGATAGAATGGGCCGAACACCATATGCCTGTATTAATGCTTCTCAGGAGAAAGTATGCTGATGAAAAACCCTTGAGTGGTATTAGGATTGGTGCTGTACTGCACGTTACTAAGGAAACAGCTGTATTGATGAAGGCTTTAAAGGATGCAGGTGCCGAGGAAGTTGTTCTAGCTGCAAGTAATCCCTTGTCCACACAAGATGATGTTGCGGCTGCTCTTGTAGAGTATGGTATTAGAGTTTATGCCTGGCGTGGGCAATCTAGTGATGAATATTATTGGTGTTTAAGAAAAGTTGTTGAAAGCGAGCCTGACATAGTGTTAGATGATGGCGGGGATCTTCACGCCTTGCTTCACAAGGACTACATAGATTATGCTGGCAGAATCATTGGTGGTACTGAGGAAACTACTACTGGTGTTATAAGGTTGAAGGCTTTAGAAAGGGAAGGTGTTTTAAAATATCCGGTAATAGCGGTTAACAATGCATATACTAAGCACTTGTTTGATAACAGGTATGGGACAGGACAGAGTACTTTTGACGGTATCCTTAGAGCAACAAATATACTTGTTGCTGGTAAGGTAGTCGTGGTTGCTGGTTATGGCTGGGTTGGTAAAGGTATTGCGATGCGTGCTAGAGGCCTAGGTGCTCGTAGAGTAATAGTAACAGAAGTTGACCCGATCAGAGCTTTGGAAGCAGTATTCGATGGCTTCGAAGTAATGCCCATGATCAAGGCTGCCGAGGTAGGAGATATATTCGTAACAGCTACAGGTAATAAAGCAGTTATTAGGAGGGAACACTTCGAGAAAATGAAAGATGGAGCAATACTTGCTAATGCTGGTCACTTCAACGTAGAAATATGGATCCCCGACTTAGAAGCCCTAGCTGTCTCCAAGAGAGTTATCCGCCCCAATGTCACAGAATATAAGTTAAAAGATGGACGCAGACTCTACTTATTGGCTGAAGGTAGACTAGTAAACCTCGTAGCAGCTGAGGGACATCCAAGCGAAGTAATGGATATGAGCTTCGCCAATCAATTCCTAGCAGTAAAATACCTATACGATAACCGCGGCAAACTACCACCAAAAGTATTCAACCCACCACTAGATCTCGACAAACGCGTGGCAAAACTAAAACTAGAATCAATGGGTATAGAAATAGACACTTTAACCAAGGAACAAGAAGAATACCTCAAATCATGGACACTGGGAACATGAAGAAGCAGGAAGGATAACCTATATATCCCTCTAACTAATTATCAAAAATAAAGGAAAGAGGGCTCGGGGGCCCGTAGCTCAGCCAGGTAGAGCGCCGGGCTCATAACCCGGTGGTCGGGGGTTCGAATCCCCCCGGGCCCACTCTTCTAAATTCTTTATCTTAATAGAAACTGATCTTATAATAGAATCATGTAGTGATGTATATTATTATGGGAATTACCTATTCTTTATCTTCTGTAATATGTACTTGAATGCGGCATCTGCTGCTTTTGCCCCTTCAGCAGCTGCTGTTATTATTTGTTCGAATCTGTATTTGCATGGTCCTCCAGCAGCGTCTCCTGCTACATAGACTCCTGGTAGGTTTGTTGATTGGTCTGGTGCTACTTTTGCGTATCCGTGTTCATCTGTTTCTATTCCTATTTTTTCGAAGAACTCTTTTGGTGGTACTAGTCCTATTTCAACGAATAATCCGTCTATCTTGAGTATTTTTTCTTCGCCAGTTTTTGTGTTTTGGATTCTTATTGCTTCTAGTTTCTTGTCTCCAATTATTTCTTTTACTACAGTGTTTAGTAGGATTTCTATTTTGGGATTTTGTTTTGCTTTCTCTACATATACTGGGAATGCTCGGAACTGGTCCCTTCTATGTATTAGGTATACTTTAGCAGCTAGTGTTGCTAGGTAGTGTGCTGATGTTAAAGCAGAGTTTCCGCCTCCCACTACAGCTACTACTTTATCCTTGAATAATGGTCCATCACATGTTGCACAATAGGATACTCCTTTGCCTATGAGTTTTTCCTCTCCTGGTACACCTAGTTTTCTTTTCTCACTACCTATGCCAAAAATAACTGTGTATCCACATATTTTCTTACTAGTATTCCTTAGTTCAACGCACCACTTGTCATCTTCTCTAGTCATACCTATTACTTCATCAATTACTATTGGTACACCGTATTTCTTAACATGTTTTACAAATTTATCAACAAGGTCGTTGCCGCTTATTTCAGGTAACCCAGGATAATCATCCACTAGAGGAGCCTCAGTAACTAGTCCTCCCAATAACTTGGTTATAATAATTATTTTCAGAGAATAACGTGCAGCGTATAATCCAGCGGTTAATCCTGCAGGCCCCCCACCAACAACTACAACATCATATACTTCCCTACCAACTTCACTAGGAGCACCTAAACTAAGAGTTAACCTAAACTTCCCGATAGACATACCTAACACCCC
>JAMOPC010000114.1 GCA_027064845.1 Desulfurococcales archaeon
ACCTGTTTTCTATTACTTAGACATGGTTTCAAGCATATTGCTCCTTACACTAGTAACTATCATAGCATTGCTATGGGGATACATCATAGTTTTAATTGCAAATGCTGAAGCAAATGGCTTCAGTCTCGCGAGATCATTTATTGCAAGCATCTTGCAGCTCCTCATAGTTTTCAGCGTCATAGTTTACATACCCGTTCTTCTCGGGGTGAAGATCTAATGGATGATATATTGCTGAAAATACCAGGGGTTCTCGTTATAGCTGGATATGTAATTGGTATAGCGGTACCTGCTTACTTAATATCTACAAATAATCCTGGTAACGCTACATTACCATTTAATGAGTTTATCAAGCTCTTCAACATGCATAAAGGAAAGGAATTCAAGGAAGTAGAGGAGAAAACAGTTAATATTACTGGATGGGAGAAGATCTATTTAGATCTAACAATAATATCTGGCTACCTAAAAATCACAACATCTAATGATATTAAAGGTAAGATTATTGTGAAATTACTCTCAGTAAGTGAAACTGGTTCTACTGATTCTTATAGTATCAACATAGATGATGCTAAAGAGAAAATAGAGATCATAGCCAAAAACCATGGGGTTGGAGTAGAAATACTTGTACCGAAGGATAAGACTCTAGTAATCAATAGTGTTGTCAAGGATGGAGCATCAAATATCGAGATTGATGGAGAAACTTTATCAAAGCTAGAACTATCGATCATTGATGGGCTTGCCTTAGTTAAAATAAATAATCTAGAGTCATCAAAAGTTGTAATAAGAAATTCTGATAGTGCTACCTTCGCAGAACTATCATATAAGTACTTTACTGGTAAATCACGGCTCACTTATGAGTGTATGGGAGGAATGCTTAGTGCTAAAACATATGTAGATCAAAAAACGAAACTATTAATAACTACTTATGATCAAGGAGGATATACACATCTATTCTTCAATGGGAAACCCATAAACTACTACAGCGACCCAGACTATGATATAGCAGAGTCCTTCTTGAGTATAGAGATTAGAACATATGATGGATACGCGAATGTAGGGATAGAGAGATGAGCAAGGAGATAAGAATAACATCTGACCGGCCTTTAGCTGCCTTTAGATTGATCCAAGCACTTAATAGTGGGCCAAAACTAGCTATTCTTAAAATCCTATTGGAGAATAAAGAGGGTTTACCTGCTAAGGAGATATCACGGAGACTAGGTGTTAAGCTTCCTACGGCTCTAGAGCATTTGAGCGACTTGATCAAAATAGGTTTAGTGCATGTAGAGTTTAATGGGAAGAAAAAATATTATGTCTTGACATCTGAAAAAATAGTTTTGGAAATAGATCTTAGGCAATTACTAATGCTTTATGAGAAGAGAAAAGACTTTGAAATGAAGGAATTAGAGCTTCTCGCATATAGGTATTTTGTAGAAAAGATACGTAAAGACAAATTACCAATGACTATTACTGTTAAGGATGTAGCCAATGTTCTAGGAATAGATACTAATACTGCTATCGAGGTTGTTGACTTCATCAACACATATACTGATAGATTTATCGCATTTATAGAGAAAAGAATACTAGATACTCTAGGATCCAAGCAGGAAGGATACAGTATCGATGAATTGTCCAAAATATTAAAAATACATAAGTACTGGCTTATACTTGCTGTTCAAAGCTTAAAATCAAAGTCATTAGTAAAGGTCATTGATGATAAGGTAAGAATATAATTTATGCTGTTAATGGTATGCTATAATATATTTTCGTCGCCATATTCATGATCATGTAACTGCTTATTGGGTCAGGAACTACTATTTCGTCCTTTTTCTTTTTCTTCCTCAAAATACCTTCTTCTTCAACAATTAGTTTTTTGGAGAGCAATTCCTCAATATCTTCTTCAATCCACTTACAAAATACTCCCTCCATAGTCATTTTCCATGGACAATTCCTATACCCGGTCTTGACACCGTGTTGAAATTCTAGTAAGAATATTAAGCTATGAACTAGTTTCCTTGGTATAGCCGAGTCTTCCAGTAGTTTCAAAATATATTCTGAATACATAGCCCTCCCCTTATTGCCTCAGTTTACATGATTAGATTATTCATTATAGTCATCGAATTGTATTGATTGGTTTAAAAGGAGAAGGCTTGGGAATATATTAATAATAATCATGTATTACAAACGATATTACAAGGTATAATAAAAACTCAGTCTCTAATGCTACGGTCTAAGTTTTCGTCAAGTTCGTTGTATATCAATAAGAACAATCAAAATTAGTAGAAAAAGTAGAAAGGATTTAATGCACGTGATAGTAGTCTTATCGGGGAAAGAATGATATAGTTTTCGATACTATGTATAATTAGAGATAATTACTTATCGAGGAATTATTATTATGAAGAGACTGTATAGGGATCCCAAGGATAAGATCATATGTGGTGTTTGTAGTGGTATTGGGAAGTACTTAGGAATAGATCCTGTAATAATTAGGTTAGCTGCAATAGCATTATTGATCGTTAATCCTGGACTTGCAATTATACTTTATCTTGCAGCATGTATACTTATTCCTGGGAAAATTGGTGAAGAGATAAGTGTTTCAGAGGAGAAGAAAATAATTCCCGAAGGTGTTGAAAAGAATATAGTAAGAGCTGCTAAGGTATTATTAATCATTGTTGGTATAGTGATGATTGCTTATGGGTTTGCACTAGTAGCTGAGCCGTTATTCCAGCCTGTATTTACTAGTCTGACGTCCTTAGTGTCAGGATTATTCGCATTTGAGGCTATTCATAGAATAATATCGGGACTGCTCTTAGCATTTATTGGAGTTGTAATAATCATTCTTGCTGTTAGAGTAACAGAAGAGGCTAGTAAGAAACATAGTGAAACATGATTCTATAGAAAAATATTTCTATATAATGCTCATTATTTTCTATCTGGGTATAGAGCTTGAATATCGAGGAATTGTTTGATAGAAGAATTGATGAAATTATGGATAAACTTGATATTGAAAAATTGAAGTCATTGCTTGAAATGGAAATAGCGTATGAAAAAGATTCCTCATTATGTATTGATGATCTAAGAGACATAGTCAATAAAAGTTCTGGGAAACCCTTCTTTATAACGATTCAAAACCACGAGTTAGTGGAGTT
>JAMOPC010000115.1 GCA_027064845.1 Desulfurococcales archaeon
AATTCCACAAAGAAGTAGTATACATGCTAGAATACACATCATTCGAACCAATTCATGAGAAATGGACAGCATACAAAGAAGCATGGATAGACGCAATAGCCAAGGTTGAGAGAGGAGAAGCAACACCCGAACAAGCACTCAACGAAATGATCTCAGCACTACAATCCGAAATAGGTGACCAAATAATCATTAAGTAAAATCCAAACTATCTTTTTTCCTAATTCCAACAAACATGTCTTCATAAACAATCATTACCCATTCCCCGTAGAGGAGGTGTTTAGCCGGTTTGCCTAATTTGAAAAATTTGCCCAGAAAAATACTGCCTTGGATATTCCTAGCCCCACTCTTATTCATGATTACACTCTTTTGGCTAGTACCTGTAGGTTTAACTATTTTCCTCTCATTCACAAACGTCACGTATAAGAACTTTGTCAAGTTTGTACATGGAGTAGAAGGATCCTTCAATTTTACTCTCGAGAATTTCCATAAGCTTTTAGGTGGAGACCCCTATATCGGTGAAATAGCTAAGATAACCCTCATATATGTTGGTAGCGTACTCGCAATAAATGCTTTCTACTCATTAATACTCTCAATATCTATTGTTTATCTCGTGAAGAACGAGTATTTATCGACACTAATGAGGGTAGTCTGGCTGCTTCCAAGAATAACCCCTGCTGTAGTATATGGCTTCTTATGGATATGGCTAATATCACCTGATACTGGTCCACTTTATCAGTTCTTCGCTTCACTAGGAGTTGCTCCTGGGAGCTGGTTATTGGAGAGACCATATTCGCAGATCTTGATGATTGTTGTTAATGGATATGTTGGTGCTAGCTTTGGAATGATCATTTATACATCAGCTATAAAATCGATCCCAGAGGATCTTATCAGAGCCGCTAAGGTTGATGGAGCATCTGACCTCCAGATCATAAGGTCTATTATATTACCACTCCTCAAGTGGCCAATGCTCTTCGTTATCTCGTGGCAAACACTTAGTCTAATAGCCTCTTATGAGCAGATACTTATTCTTTGGGGAAGCTATGGAGCAACAAAAGCTGCTGGTACAACTGTTTTCGCAATATATGCTTGGTTTAAGGCTTTCGAGATGGGAGAATATGCTTATGGAGCAACAGTCTCTCTCGTACTAGTAGCTATTGGTGTAGCGCTGATTCTCTTATACTTCAAGATCTTTGGATTCCATAAACTAATGCAGCCAAGCAAGATAGAGGTGTGAGGCATGAGTAAGAGATACATTGACGTAAAGAAGATAAAGAAGAGGATCTTGTTTGAAAAAATCGTGAAGGCACTCATAGTATTATTCGTAGCTGTCATACCTTCTATACCGATATGGTTAATGTATCTAGGACTAATAGCACAGGCTTTCAGCTCAAAAGTAACTCTCGGCATAATACCTAATGGTTTCACTTTGAAGAACTGGAGATTCCTATGGTCAACCATACAGATGGGGCTTAAGAAGTATCCGAACATTTGGCCTATAACAATTAATTCGCTCTATCTTGCCCTAGGAACCGCACTATTAGTAACTTTTGTAGCGGGACTTGCGGGATATGCTTTATCACGTATGGAGTTTCGTGGTAGGACGAAAATGATGGAATTCATACTAGCACTGCATGCTTTCCCAAGCATAGTCTTACTAATAGCATTATTTGTCCTATTGAATAAGCTTGGATTATATGGAAGAGGATTCATAACTTTAACAGGCGTCATGATCACTAAGGCTGCCTTAGAAGCCCCTATGGGAGCATGGATTATGAAAGGGTTCTTCGACAACGTACCATGGGATATAGAGTGGGCAGCACTAGTCGATGGTTGTAGCAGGCTTACAGCTTGGAGAAAAGTGATCCTACCACTTGTACTCCCAGGATTTGCTGCTGTAGCAGTCTTCGCGTTCTTAGCTGGATGGGCAGAGTTCATAATGGCATTCACATTTATTAGAGAAGATAGATGGTGGCCATTATCGGTTATGATATACCATGTCATAGGAGAATACAAGTTTGTTGACTGGGGCTTCTTAGCAGCCCTCAGTCTGTTCTACGCTCTTCCAACCATTATATTCTTTATATTTTCACAAAAACTCCTACTCAGAATATATGTGGGTGGAGTGAAAGGGTGAAGAGAAAATGGTTAGTGTAAAACTCGATAAAGTAAGCAAGTATTTTGGGAAAGTGAAAGCAGTAGACGAAGTAACACTCTATATAAGAGATGGTGAATTCGTAACATTACTTGGACCATCTGGATGTGGTAAAACAACAACACTCCTTATGATTGCTGGAATTTATAAACCCACTAAAGGCAGGATCTATTTCGACGACATAGACGTAACAGACATACCTCCCAAAGATAGGAACGTGGGTATGGTTTTCCAAAGCTATGCCCTTTACCCACACATGACTGTATATAATAACATTGCTTTCCCTCTCAAACTTAAAAAACTACCCAAGAACGAGATAGATAAAAAAGTTAGAGAAGTAGCTAAACTACTCAAAATAGACCACTTATTAGACAGAAAGCCTGCACAGCTAAGCGGCGGACAACAACAGAGAGTGGCCCTAGCAAGAGCGCTTGTCAAAGAACCAGACGTATTATTACTAGATGAGCCTCTCAGCAACCTAGATGCATTACTTAGAGTATATATGAGGGCGGAGCTTAAGAGATTACAGAAGACGCTCGGGATAACAGCTATTTATGTAACACATGATCAAATCGAAGCATTATCCATGTCCGATAGGATAGTAGTCATGAATAATGGGAGAATCCAGCAAATAGGAACACCTGATGAAATATATTCTAAGCCCTCCAATACTTTCGTTGCGAGCTTTATAGGAACACCACCTATGAACCTCATACCCTGTAGAGTAATAGACAATAAAACATTAGAGTGTCCAGGATTCAAATACGTATTCGAAGATGAGGTTGCTGAAAAAATACTTAAAGAACACAACGAGATTTACTTCGGTATCCGTCCAGAAGACATTACGATAACAAACAAGGATAACGGTGATGCAGAAGCAACAATACTTGTAGTTGAACCAATAGGTAGAGACTTAGTGATAACGATTCAGCTTGGAGAAGAACACACGATCAAAATTCTCGCACCACCTTCAATAAATCT
>JAMOPC010000116.1 GCA_027064845.1 Desulfurococcales archaeon
CTATTGTTCAGCCCATGGGCAGCACTAATATCTGCAGCCTTCTTCATGACAATACCAAAAGAACTAGAAGAAGCAGCATTTATAGACGGTGCTTCACCCATAAAGACATTCTTCAAGATAGTATTCCCAGTAGCTATACCAGGAATAGTTTCTACAGCAATCATCGTCTTCATGAACATATGGAACGAATTCTTAATAGCAGTAACACTATGTACTAATCCATATGTAAGAACAGTACAACCAGAAATAGCTAATCTCAGAGGAACCACTACTGTTTCATGGAACACCCTAATGGCTGGATCACTCCTAGCAATACTTCCTCCCACAATAATAGTTATTCTCCTTGGAAGATACTTCGTAAAAGGACTACTCGCAGGCTCACTTAAAGGTGCTTAAAGGGGGTGTGTATAAATGGCTAAGGTAGAACTCCGAAACGTTACAAAAATTTTTGGTAAAACAATAGCTGTAAACAAAGTATCATTCAAAGTAAGTGATGGAGAGTTCTTCGTCTTGCTTGGACCAAGCGGGTGTGGTAAAACAACTACCCTTAGAATAATAGCTGGACTAGAAGACCCTGATGAAGGAGAAGTACTCATAGATGATAAAGTAGTGAATGATATCCCCCCGAACAAGCGAGACATCGCCATGGTTTTCCAGAACTATGCACTCTACCCACACATGACCGTTTACAAGAACCTAGCATTCCCCTTAGAAAACATGGGTCTGAGCAAATCAGAGATAGATAAAAGAGTCAAAGAAGTAGCTAAGATGCTATACATAGATCACCTCCTTGACAGAAAGCCAGCACAGTTATCAGGAGGAGAACAACAGAGAGTAGCTCTTGGAAGAGCACTTGTTAGGAGACCAAAAGTATTCCTAATGGATGAGCCGCTGAGCAACCTTGATGCAAAGCTAAGAGTCTATATGAGAGCAGAGCTTAAACGTATGCAGAAAGAACTAGGCATAACAACAATATATGTAACACATGACCAGGCAGAAGCAATGACTATGGCTGATAGAATAGCAGTAATGAATAAGGGAAGAATAATGCAAATAGGCAAACCACACGAACTCTACATGAAACCA
This sequence comes from Desulfurococcales archaeon, assembly GCA_027064845.1. GTDB lineage: Archaea > Thermoproteota > Thermoprotei_A > Sulfolobales > Desulfurococcaceae > JAGHDU01. Next base: position 1,087 of record JAMOPC010000116.1, read on the forward strand.
GCTAATCTATTCGTAGCAGGCTTCATAGGATCACCTCCCATGAACTTCTTTGATGCATCATTTGTAGTAAAAGATAATAAATACATTCTAGACGCTGGAAGCTTCAAACTATACCTACCCAGCGACATAGGAGAAATTATAGCTAAACAATACGAGAAAGGAGAACTAGTTGTTGGTATAAGACCAGAACATATAGACATTACAGATAAAAAAGAAGAAAACACTATAGAAGCAGAAGTATACGTAGTAGAACCACTAGGAGCAGAAACAGTTATCGACGCCAAAGTAGATAAGTACATATTCAAAATACTTGTAAAAGGAATGATCAACTACAATATAGGCGATAAAATCTACTTAAAACCTCAGATAAAATACATACATGTATTCAAAAAATCAGGTGAAGCCATAGTTTAAGCTCTTTTCTTTATTGATACAATAATTATGTTTCTAGTAAGCTCTGGTGAAGAAGGATTTTGAATAAAGTAATCATACTTTACTACAGAAAAACCTGCATAAGAAATCTCATCTATTAATTCTTGAAGATCAAATATATGATAATATCTTTGACCCCACTTATCCTTAATAATAATATCACGCATACCTACTTCTTTAACAATATATTTCTTCTTCAAAACACTAAGATCAGGCGACCAAACAGTCACTATTAATACACCGTCTTCTCTGAGCACACTTAATACGTTTCTTAATAGGTAAATCCTACATTCCTTCCCCGGTATATTGTGAAGAAAAGCCTGCATGTATACTGTATCAAAATAATCATTATTAAAGGGAAGCGTCAACGCATCAGCTAATATCTTTACTAAGTTTTTATCATTTTCTATTTCTTCTAACACTTCTTTAACCATATCTAATAATACGAGTTGCGTAATGTTTCTCCTATTGAAAAAATAATATCTTGTTGTAGACGCATAACCACAGCCCACATCAAGAACTTTTCCTCTAAGGTATTTGTCTATGAGATGATGTACCCACGGAGTTCTTCTATAGTATTTTCCTCGCTTCATAAACCACTCTACATTCATTTTAAAAAGTTCATCATACTTTGTCCAACAATACTCATCATTAACAATACTAGCTTCTATGTAGGCTCACCTAACAAACTGGTTCTAACAGCAAGGACTCCTTTGAGATTCATTAGTTCATTAACCAATTTCCTAATCTTTCTCGAATCTCCTTTAACCACAATTACTTGTAAACACTTATCACTACTTAGATGAACGTGTAAGGAGGTCACGATTTCTTCGATATATTTGTGCTGTATATCTGTTAGTTTTTCATCAACGTTTCCAATATCATGATTATATATGATTGTTATGACGCCTACTACTCTACCTTCTGTTTTCCATTTATGTTCAGAAATAAATAATTGTAAAGCTTCTTGGATAAGCTTTGATCTGCTAGAGACCCCTATTTGCTTAGATATTTCTTCTAATTCTTTTGCAAGGTCTCCTGGTATGTAGACACCGAATTTTATCGATTTAGTCATCACCTATCAACTCTATACATAAAATAAGATTCATAGAAGGCTTTAAGGCTTAAAGTCTGCGATTACTTCGCCTTTTTTGGAAATATAGCCTATTAGCATAGCCTCGGTATTATATGCCCATCCAATTTCTCCATCTCTACTAACTGCTATGAAGCCCATTGTATCCTTACCTACTAATTCATTTGCACGATTGATTACTTCATTAACAGCTTCTCTAAACTTCATTCCTTGCTTTACTAATTCTGCGAACATTCTACAAGGCATAGCCCTTATGATCATTTCTCCGAACCCAGTAGCACTACAAGCAACGTTTTCATCAGCATAAAAACCTGCACCAGGTATTGGTGAATCACCAATCCTTCCTGGAAGCTTAAAGATAACGCCTCCCGTGCTTACAGCTGCTGCCAATACTCCGTTATCATCAACGGCTACGGCACCAACAGTATCAGAAGTATCAATTATTCTCTTCACAGCTTCGAGGTAATCCTTATTGTTCTCGACAAATCTCCATATACCTCTCCAGAACTCGC
>JAMOPC010000117.1 GCA_027064845.1 Desulfurococcales archaeon
TGTTGAATGCCCATATGCTAGATTCAATATAAGATGGATGATTAGGAGACAAATCAATGAGTTAGAAGAAAAGTATCCCGGAACAAAATACTCGTTATTGAGAAGTTTGTTAAAGATCATATCAATACTAGAGAAGCATAAAGAGGAGGTCATACAGGGAGAAATAAAAACGTGTAAAGTATGCGGGGAACCATCTGCTCATGAAATATGTAGGGCGTGTCTCTATAGATATGAGTTGGGAATTATGAAAGAAGAAGAAAAGAAAAAAGTAGAGGAATTAATTGATGAGCGATAAGAATTCGCTACTATAATAATTCAGTATACAGTATAATTGATTTTAGAAAATCTGATGTTCCCAAATGTATTTTATTACTTCATCATGACTGGGTACGTTATGACTGCCTAGTTTCGTAGTTTTTAGTGCTGCTACAGCATTTCCATATATAAGAGCTTTTCTCAAGTTATATCCTCTTACAAGCCCTAATAGTAATCCAGCTGCAAATGCATCACCCGCTCCTGTTGTATCGATAACTTTCTCCACGGGGAATGCTGGGAATTCGTATTCCTCACCATCGCTAGTTTTTGCATATACTCCTTCAGCGCCTTTTTTAACAACTACTATTTCTGGACCATATTCCAGTATCTGGTTTGCGGCTTGTTTATAATCATTTGTTCCTGTGAGGTTTCTTGCTTCGTTTCTATTAACAAGTACTATGTCAACATATTTGAGGAAATCCTTGAAATAATCCAGTCCCATAAGTGATAATCTACGTCCGGGATCCCAAGAAACTAAAGCATTATGTTTCTTTGCAACCATTGCAGCTTGTAGTGAGGTGTCTTTTCTAAGACTAGCTATATGGACAGTTTTGGCTCTTGATATGAGTTGTTCATCAATATCAGTAGGTAATAATTTTTCAGCAGCTCCTTTGTATCCATACATGGTTATTCTCCCAGAGCCATCAATGATAACTACGGTAAAGCCTGTATCGCCAATACATACTTTTACTCCCGAAACATCTACTTTTTCCCTCATTAGTTCGTCTATCACAATTCTACCGAAACCGTCTAGTCCGACCTTGATAATTGTCGATGATCTACCACCTAGTCTTGAGACATCTATAGCTACATTAGCGGCAGAACCACCTACACCTCTGGTTTGTCGTAAAATGCTGGATTCTTCATCGGGGCCTGCGAACTTTTCTACAATAAACCTAATATCTATTAGTCCATGCCCAACTGTTAAGACGTCGAATTCTTTCTCCACGACAAAACACCTATTTTTAACATCTAGTATATTCTTCCAGCCTCTAGGATTTCATATATGTCATTAATGTTAAACATACCTATTCCTACAGAATGATCGCCAGCACCATATGCTATTAAGTACTCGTCTTCACTAACCTTCCAGAGTCCCGTGGGGAAAATAGTGTATGGTCTATCACCCATGATTTCTGGCAATAACCTTGGCTCCATAATATATGTTGGTGTAACAGCTTCTACAGCTATTTCGTTTTTAGTAATTTTCAATAATATAGCATATAATCGATACGCTTCGATCTCATGATCTACTCCATGGACAAAAGCTATGAATAATCCGTCTTTAACCCTTATCGGGGGCATAGCCCAACCGTTCTTTATTTCAAACTTTGCAGGAGGAAGTACTTCTACAGGATTATAAGCCTTAACTATTCTTATCTCTTTATACTTCTTCTCAACACTATTATCCTCCTTACTATAGTCGGGTAATCTACTTATAACGAGTAATTGTTTTCCGTCAATCATTGTTGGTCTATGGAATAAATAGTATTCATTTCCGCTCTTTACAATGAACGCGTCACGATCCTCGATAATATAACCCTTTAAATCACCAGTTAAGTAATAGACCTCCTCCTTAACCCAAACATACTGGTTATCTCTCTTATAAGAATAGGCTGTCAAGGGTGCAGTAAACTGTAACCCCCCATAACGACGATAATAATAGTTTATGCTTCTTCCACAATATGTCATCAGTAGCTTATCGTCTATAACGTATATTCTTGGATCCTCAGTTCCATTAATATCATACTTATTATCAGGAGTGATCTTAATAGTTGCATAGTATTTATTGCTTAGGAACAGTTCTTCACTAAACAATTCGTTTTTATCAATTACTATTTCAGCGATGCTTGAGATATATAGATAGTACCCTATAATTATTCTAGCATAAATATATACACGTTCATCTTCTAGGAACAATGCAGGATTAAACACGGAAGCAGGTTCTCTAACCGGATAGTCTCTTAATATAATATTTTCCCTTGACAAGAACTTAATTCTTTTAACAACATCTTTTGTTCCATATAATCTCTTTTCTTCTGCTTCATAATAGCCATCAGCTCTTTGGAAGAAATCCATGTAGCTCTGTTTGTAGCTCATACTTAGAGCCTCTTATAGTATGTATTCTACATGATATTATTGTTGTAAAGAAAAGATATAATTGTCTCTATAACATTTGTGAGAGCAAGAACAAATTAATGTATTCTTTCTATACCGGTTTCTACTTGGTCAAGGAATCTTAGTCTCTTTGGTATTGGTGGGTGACTCATGAATACCTCTTTAGCAGGGTCTATTGGTTGTTGTTTAAGTGATTCTATGAGGTGATCTATGTCTTCGATAATTATTCTTCTTTTGCGGTAGGGTGTTGGGGAGTAGAATGGGTTGGCGATTGCTTCCATGAAGGCATATATGAATAAGGTTCTAAGCTTACTATTGTTAATATAGTGTTTCATTTCATCATTATACTCATAGTATAAATGAAGTTTAGCTAATGCCCTCTGCATATTCTTAGCTCCACTCACGTATGCTCCGTGTGCATCTGCATAGTATTCTCTTAATCTACTGAAGGCTAATACGAGGACTTGAATAACCATGCTGAGCAATATAGCTATAGCACCAATTAGGACAAGGAATAATCCTCCTCCACCACCTTCTCTTCTCTCACTTAATCTAGACACACCGCCTAGTATACCGGCTCTGATCAGAATTATTCCGAGATAATAGATTATGCTCGGAAATATACCAAATAATAACATTATCGCGTTGTCTTTAT
>JAMOPC010000118.1 GCA_027064845.1 Desulfurococcales archaeon
GTCAACTGTCCAAGTTGTAAAAGTAGGAGTCTTGAAAAGATAAAGTCGTGGGAATACCCATTAAAGAACACAGGCATAGTCTACGAGGTAACATATTATAGATGTAAGAAATGTGGACAAAGATTCTTCTATTACAAGAAAATAAAGGGAGAAAAAGGCAAGAGATCATTCTATGTACTAGTGCCGCCTAAGAAGAAGGAGTAATATTTAATTAAAGATTAAACTTGTTTTTCTCCCCTAAAATATATTGGTAAATAAATGGTTTATTCATTTGTTCTATATGTTTATGAGTATTTCTTTTATGGTTTTTATGTAGTTGTAATAAGACCATAAGTCTTTTGATGATGGTATAATAAACTTATTAAGTATTAAGCCGCTCAAGAGCCCTGTAATAATACATAGTATTGATAGAATAATTAATACCAGTAATATGCTTGCCTCTTTATCCCTGGTGATAAGTTTCTTGTCTCCATGGAATGGTTTAATGCATACGTCATATAATAGTTTGAGGTAAACTATTGTGCTGGAGATATATGAGGCGATAAAGAATGCTAGATAAAGCCATGCCTCACTCTTAATAATGGATCCTACTAAGAGATATTCACTAATGAATACTCCTAGCGGCGGGACTCCAGCTAGTGTTAAGAGAGATATAGCGAAGGGTATACCAGCCTTTTTGTAAACTCTCCCCACTCCTATTAAATCATCTACTCTCCTAGAACCAGTTTTTTCTATTAATGAGCCACACGACATGAACGCAAGGCTCTTAGCTATTGAATGCGTGATTACATGGTATGTTGAAGCAATTATTCCAGCTAATGTGCCGAGACTATAACCCATTACAATATAACCCATGTTCATTACAGTACTATAGGCTATGATTCTCTTAACATCTTTCTGTACAAGCATCATTAATGACCCTATGAGTGCCGAGAATGCTCCAGCTAGGCCCATGAATAATAATATTGCATTATATAATTCCTTATCAGGTAATCCATGGAATATGGTATATGTGAAACGAGCAAAACCATACACACCAATATTGACTACTAAGCCTGAGAGAAGCGCGGAAACAGATGATGGGGCCTCTGAATGTGCATCAGGTAGCCAGAAATGTAGTGGAAACACAGCTGCTTTATACATAAAAGCTATTAGTGATAGGAAAGCAAATACTATGGCTCCCCATAATAGGTGATGATCACTGCTGATCATTATATTTGATAGCTTTAAATAAGCATCTCCAATTGTAAGAGTGCCGAGTGAGCCGTAGAGGAATACTATTGATAGGAAATATATTGTTGTAGCTAATCCACCATATATAGCGTATTTGAAGGATGCTCTCAGAGCAGTTTTTCTATCTCTCATATAGGCTACTAAAGCATATGCTGATAGACTAGTTACTTCTAGCATAACAAATAGGTGGAAAGCGTCTCCTGAATAAATACATCCAAGCATTCCGGCCTCAACAGTCAATAATAATGTGTAATAAAGATACTCTCTATCGTTGGGGCGAATATAGTTAAAACTATAGATAATGATCAGCAGCATTATTGTGGATACTAGTATGCCTAGTAAACCACTAAACTTGTCAACAACGTACACAATACCTACTGGAGGAGACCAGCCACCAATGGGATACACTATTATTTCACTACTGCTATAAATTTTCAAAAAAGACTGAGTGGATAAAATAAGTGCTAATAAAGAATACAATAAAGTATATATTAGTGATGCTTTCCGCCCAAACAATTTATATATTAATGGTAATGTGAAAGCACCTGTGGCGAGCAATAATACCTCAAGAGCCGGATACATATCTATGGTTACCATTTATCCATCACCTCGGATCAATCAAATATCTTGGAAGCATTTTCTTCAAAATATTGTGAAATATATGCTCTACACTTCAAAGGCTCATCAGTTTTAACGTCAATCCAGTGAACGTAGAACTTTTTCTCTTGATCATTTATAGATACAACAACTGTTCCCGGAGTATTAGTTATTGAATGAGCTATGAGTGTTTTAGAATAATCCGATTCAACATAATAGGGAACCTCTACTATTCCGGGATAATAATCTGAAGTAATTATTCGTCTTATTACGTCTAAATGTGCTTTTGGCTCTATTACGAAAATATATACTAGTAGATACTTTATTAGTCGAAGCAACCTCGTTAAGCCTAGTTTTGTCTCGTCTTTTACGAGATAGTTACTCGTTATAATAGATAGTATGAATGCAATAATTGCTCCGAAAAATAAATCAGTTAATGAAATGCTACCAGATAATAATAAATAGGCTAGTAGATACAATATGAACATCACAGCTTGTTTCCTCACGTAGAACCACCTCTATCTATTCTGACCAATTCGTCGTATTCAATACTACCATACGAATTATAGATCCTAACAACGAGAAAGACGAGAAAAGCAACAACAGCTACATTAATCACAATAGCTGTTATTACCAAAGCTTGAGGCAATGGATCCACTGAGGACTCTACATATAGTTTATATAGGGCTTTATCCGGGTTAAGAGAGGGTAATATTGGAGGTAGTGGTTTAGGCACTAGTCTATAACCTATGAAAATTATTAAAGAGTTAACAACGTCGCCGAAGATAGTTAAAGCAATGATTTTCTTTATTAAGTTATTCTTAGAAATTATACCATAAACTGCTAAACCACCAGTAGCAAATATTATGAAATAAATATATATTAGCAATATATTTGTGAGACTCATTCGGCTTCACCCTTAGTGCTCTTTAATAACAAGAACATTGCTAGGAATATTATGATAAACTCTGTTGAAACAACTAGGAATTCTGAAATGTTTAAATATATAAGAGATCCTCCGAGATATAGAGGTCCTATATAAACCGGGTAACCGGGGAAGCTGGTGGAAGGCTTTGGCTGGTTTTGAAGAATGTATCCGAACCACAGTAATGGTGTGAGGGAGATTATTGATAAGCCTAATAAACCAATTGTTCTTATGTTGATCATTTTGTGGAGCTTATATCCAAGCCTTATAATGTAATATATTGATAGACCTGAGATCAGGAGTAATGGTGCTATGGAATAAGCAGAG
>JAMOPC010000119.1 GCA_027064845.1 Desulfurococcales archaeon
AATCACGATCGTTAAGGCTCTGCTAAGGTCACGTGATTTTTCTTCCTCAGATCTCTCAACAGCTACTAGCATAAACCTTGATTTCTTAACTAGGTCTAGTGTGAGGTCTGCAATTCTTGCTTGAAGATGTAGGATTATCCTTACACTTATTGTTTCATTTGTAGCGTTTTTGATCTCATCTACTTTTTCCTTGATAAGATGGCCTGTCTCATTTATTTCATTCATGACTTCAACAAATCTCTCCTTATTCCCTGAAGCAGCTGCGTATACTAGGTCTTTGAGGTCATTAACTAGTTTATGGTCTAGGCTGAGTATTTCTAGTAGTTTTTCTTTTAAGTCGCTAGATATGTTTTCTCCCTTTACTCTCTCTTCTATTCTGTTTATAGCTTCGTTAAGTCTTGATAATAGCCCGCTTACATGATCAGCTATTTTCGCGGCTTCGTCTGTGAAATCTAATAGTATTGATAATGCTATGTTGATAGTATACATTGTAATAGTTACTCTCTCAATACGTCTCAATAGATCAGCGGGTCTAGCTGAAGTATTTTCAACAACCTGTTTTAACATATTAATCTCGTTTTCAAGCCTAGTAGCCATGGTGTCAATCTTATCAGCTATTCTAGTAAGGTTCTTTTCTCTGAAGAATTCTTCTTTCTTCCTGAGTTCTGATACGAAATTCTCAGCAATGTTGATTAGTTCTTTTGCTTTCTCCCTTAATCTATCAGTTATTGCCTTGGATACTTCTTCGAAGATTATTCTTCTTACATCCTTTATTATACTCCATATTTCACGTACTGTTTCATTTACGTATTCAGGATCCCATTCAGTCTCGTTATTTCTTAATTCTTCTAGGTAGTCTTTTAGCTCATCTAGTTTTGTAATAGCTTTTTCTAGTTCTTGTCTTAATTGTTCAGCTAGTGTATCGTTAATAATGTTTTTCTCAAGTGATTTATTGATTAGTTTTTGAGTATTGTTAATTGCTTTTTCTAATATTCTTATAATATGTTCTAATTGCTCAACATGATCTGCCTCGCCGGTAGGGGTTATTAATCTAGTTAATTCTCTTGCATTCTCCATTGCTTCTCTAAAGATCTTCCTGGCTGAAACATAGTCATTGTTTTTCTCAGCTTCAATAAGCTTAGCATATAAGTCCTTTATTTCATTAAGCATTCTCCATTCTTTAGAATCCTCTGGTACACCTATTCTCTTTAAGAGATTCTCACATTTCTCAATAGTTTTCAATAATATTTTTGAATATGTTCCTCCTACATTTGTAGTAGTTGATCGACTCCAGGTCGTTGTTGATGCTATACCTAGAGGTGCTACGAGACTGACTAAGAGTATTAATAGAGTAGTTAATCCGATTGTTTTAACATACATATCTGTTCACCATCCAGGGTTTTCGTTTCTAACTTATCCCTACTAGTTTTGTTTAAGAACCCCTCAGAACACATAGAGAGAACACCTAATGGAACACATATGGAACGCGGATAGAAACCGTTGAGTTCATCGTTTCTTTTCTCTTTCAACTAGTTTTAGTCCTTTCTCAGTTAAGCTTAGAAGCGTTTTTCCTCTCCTTGTTTCTTTCTCTATATAACCTAGTTCTGCAAGTTTATTCGTTCTTCTCCAAACAATAGATTTACTTATTCCCAGTTTTTTCGCTAATCCAGAAATTGTTTCTTTTCCCTCCAACAAAGCTTTCATTATCTCGATGTCTCTTTCATCGATCTCGCTTGTTGATATAATTGCTTCTATGCTTCTACTTCTTCTATAAAATAAATAAAGAAGTAAAGAAACCACAATTACTATTCCTGTGACTATCCATGTAAGGTTTTGCGTATTTGAGAACCCATTAATACCTGTATTAGTAGATGGACTTGGATATGTAGATATGGTTATTGGCTGAGTTGTTTCACAAATATATTCTATAAGATATGTACCCGGGGAATCATAACGTAGTGTGATGAATTCATCGTATACACTTACTTCAGCTGTTCCATTAAAGTATATCAATCCAGCATCTTTTGGCAATATAATGCTTGATTGAGCTTTAGGAGTAATGATTGCTTCAAAAACATTATTTCTTATCGAGAAATTATTCAAAGTATATGATACTATGATTGTGCCAGTTTCATTATAGGTATATACTAGGAGTGTTGTCTTGTCCAATAAATCATAGGGCAATAAATTGCCTTCATCATCTGTGACTATTATTGTTTCTGGAAGGGCAAATTTATCTATATATACTGGGACCGAGAAATAATTTGTTAAATTAGTAATAGTGATCGTTACTTCTCCATAACCATTACAGTTAAATCTATAGGTATATGTTGATGTCGATGAATAAAATAGTCCAGAAACACATAGAGAAAATGTTATTGGTAACAATATCATTGGTAATAGGTATTTATTAGTCAATGATTCCCCTCCTCAAATAAGTATTGAGGCAAACCTTTTAGTTTTCTATACTCAACAATATTATTATTGGGTATCGTAAAGATTAAAAATGTAGCTTTTTTAAACAAGCATGTATATATTCACCAGCTACTACATTGTTAATAATATGCTCGGTGATTTATTTGAGTAGTTTAGAAAAACTATACGCCCTCAAACTGTGGCCAATGGATCCAGAAGACCCCGTAGCTATAAAGAGATTTGAAGACATTGTATCCATATTTAGATATCTTTATGAAAACCATGACTTCTTCGAAGAAATAAGTAAACTAAACACACTACGTATCATAGACTTAATGGCTGGAACAGGTATTGCAGGAGCAGCTATAGCTAAAAGCCTAGTAAGTCTAGGAATCACTCCCGAACTCACCCTCGTAGATATTAGAAGAAGTGATTTAGAAAAAGCATACCAGTGGCTTAGAAAGGCAAGAATAGAGGATAAAGTAAAGGTTGAACTAATTGAGTCCGATATAAGGGAACTATACCTGACTCTAGAGGATAGAAAAAACTATTATGATATAGCATTGATATGGGGTAATTCATCTCCTCATCTCGATGCATGGGACATGGTTAAAGCTTATTCCAATATATCCTACCTACTTAAGCCTAATGGATTATTATTGATGGAGGAAGGAGATAGGATATATAATACATTTTATCTAATGGGGTACAAAGACTTCCTTATCGAAGGAGAAACCAAGGAAGGAAAATTAGCAAATATTCATAACGGATATGATTGGAGAAGAGGAGTCTTTAAGAGAGCATTCTATTTATTACCAGGATTCAGAGAAGTAGGAGAATTCGATGTTAGGTTCTGGGATTTAGCAGGCCTTAGTTCTCTTGGTTGGGTATTCTTTAGAGATGTAGACATAGTGCCTCGGAAAATCCATAAACAACAGAATGTATCATCAGTTATCTTATTCAAGGATCCTAGGAAGAAACTAGTTCCTGATGATTTCTTCAACACGCCAAAGGTACTAATAAAAATTATTTAATTTTTTAGGTTGGTCTAATTGGTTAGCTATCGAGTTGATTTAAAAGGGTCAGCAATTATGAATTTTTTTAATCGCGCATCTTAATTTTTACAATATTTTAGCAAGATAAAGTTAATATATGTTAATATAGAAATATAAAGAGTGATAATCCCATCTTGGTGGGAAGTTGGCGGAAATTAAAACATCCTATCTTATAGCTATCTTTATTATAATAATCATTATAGTCGGTATAGCTGCATATTATGCTGGTCAATCTACGGCACCAACGAAAACTGTTACTGTTCCGCAATCTACAACACCCACAGGGACAACTCCTACAACTATTCCACAAAAAGAACAGCTTATCATATTCCATTGGTGGACAGCTGGTGGTGAGAAACAAGCTATCGAAAAACTATTTGAACTATACAAACAAAAGTATCCAAGTATAGAGATCGTTGCCAACCCTATTCCAGGTGGTGGAGGAGTTAATCTAAAAGCCGTTTTAATGAGTAGACTAGCTGCTGGAATCCCACCAGATACATTCCAGTCTCTAAGTGGAGCGGAACTGAAAACATATGTTGATGCAGGATATTTACAATCAGTAGATGATATATGGAAATCTACTGGACTCGAAGATCATGTGCCACCGCTTCTTAAGAAAGTAAGCTACTTCTATGGACATTATTATGGAGTACCAATTAGCGTTCACAGAGCAAACTGGTTATGGTATAACAAGAAAATATTTGACCAGCTAGGATTAAAACCTCCTACAACTGTTCCAGAATTACTAGAAGTATGTAAAACAATCAAAGAGAAAATGCCTAATGTCTATCCAATAGCTCTTGGAATGAGAGAGAAATGGGAGATCGTTTTCATCCTTGACGGTTTACTACTATACTATGGCGGTCCAGAGTATTATCAGAAATTCTATACTGGACAACTAGATCTTTCAAATGCAAACGATGTCGAGCCATTAAAGAAAGCACTTGAAACATTAAAAGAAATGATCGATAATGGTTATATCTATCCATACAGTGCTTCATTAACATGGGATCAATCTGTCGGTCTAGTAGCACAAGGTAAAGCAGCAATGGTTTTCATGGGCGACTTCGCATTAGGATACTTCCTAGCCAACGGGTATAAACCGGGCGTAGACTTTGACGGTGTACCATTCCCGCAGAAGCCAACAGAAGTATTCCTAATGATCGTAGACGAATTCACATTACCGAAAGGAGCACCACACGAAGATGCTGCAAAGAAATGGTTAGAACTACTCGCTGATCCACAAGCAGAATTCGAATTTACAAAGATTAAGGGAAGCATAGCTCCAAGACTTGACGCTCCAACAAATTATCCTGACAAATACAGGCAAGAAAACGTTAAATTCTACAAAGAACACCCAGAATTAGTTATTCCAATGTCTGCACATGGAGTACTTGCACCATTAGCGTTCCTAAGAGATTACTATGACGTAATGGCTCAATTTGTAACAAACCCCAATGTAGATCAAACCATCACAGAGCTAGAGAATACTTTTGCAAAAGACATGGTTAAAGAGCAGAGCAAATGGTATTGGTCAAGCTAAGCTATTAAATAGATAATCATGGATGGTGATAAGTGATGAAAGCTTCATTCAAATACGCAATAATTTTTTTATCTCCTCTCTTCTTCATTCTCGGCATATTGTATTTCATGACTTTTTGGACCATTTATATATCATTTACTGATTGGGTTGGTATGAAACCTAATTATAGTCTGGCAGGTCTTAAATGGTATGAATACATGTTATCAAGTGAAAAATTCTGGGTAAGCCTTAAGAACAACATATTGTGGCTTCTAGTTTTCATAGCTCCAACAGCAGTTTTAGGATTATTAATTGCATATGTACTGGAACTCTATATTGTTAGAGGAGAATCAGTCTATAGAGCTATATTCCTATATCCAACAGCTTTATCATTCGTTGTAACTGGTACACTTTGGGCTTGGATATATGATCCCGCAAATGGTGTATTAAACAGTATATTATCAGCTTTAGGATTTGATACTTCCAAGCTCGGATGGATATGTGACCCAAACATTGCTATATATTGTTTAATAGCCGCAGCTATATGGCAATATACTGGATTTGCCATAGTATTGTTTCAATCAGCACTTAGAGGAGGATATTTGAAAAATATAATAGAAGCAGCACTTGTTGATGGTGCTAGCGGATGGAAACTATTAAGATACATTATAATACCGAACATTAGATCAGCGTTTGTTATAGTTGCCGCACTACTAGCAATATTTTCACTGAAAGTATTTGATCTAGTCTATGTCATGACGCAAGGAGGACCTGGAATATCAACGTATGTATTAGCTTTCTATATGTACATGACTACTTTTTGGCAACAAATGGTTAGCTTGGGAGCGGCTATTAGTGTTGTTATCTTTTCCCTGTCAATGATCATAATTATCCCATATAGTTACTATGCTTTGAAGAGGTGGCTTCTGCGTTGAGACGTGTTCGTAAATCTAACCTCTTAGCTTATATTGTGTTAACAATACTTGCTGTTCTATGGTTTATTCCACTTTACCTCGCATTAACGACTTCTTTGAAGACTCCAAGAGAAGTAAGTGAAATGAATTATCTTGCACCACCTGCTCAGCCACAAATAGAAAACTATGTTGATGCATGGAATTCTGGGATAGGGCTCGGTCTATTTAATAGCATAATTATATCTATTCCTACAACTCTAATATGTTTATTATTAGGCTCATGGTCTGGATATTTTCTCTCAAGGTTTAGATTTAAGCATGCTCCTTTAGTGTTCTTTATTGCGACTATTGCTACATTTATGCCTTACCAGATAGTGTTGATACCAATAACGCAGTTAATAGCCTCCCTTAATCTAGGTCAGAGCCATTTAGGATTAATTTTTGCATATACATTACTCAATACTCCATTAGCAACACTTGTTACTGCAACATTCTTTACAACTATACCTAAAGAACTTGAAGAAGCAGCATATATTGATGGGTGCGGTCCTATAAGGATTTACTGGAACATAATATTACCAGTAGCTAAACCGGCACTTGCTTCGGCAGCGATTCTTGTATTTACACAGGTATGGAACGAGTTCCTAATAGCATTAACCCTTTCAACTCCTTCAACAAAGCCAGTTACACCAATAGTAGCGGAACTTAAAGGAAACTATGTAGCACAGTGGCATATACAGATGGCGGGAGCAGTGCTGGCTGTGCTTCCTCCTCTTATATTATTCTTATTTATGGGTAAGTATTTTATTCGTGGCCTATTAGCTGGAACCCTCAAAGCCTAATAGGGTGAGCCCGCATGGCAACAGTCGAGGTCCGAAACTTAGTCAAAAGGTTTGGGAAAGTAATAGCGGTAAATAAGATATCATTTAAGGTTAATGATGGAGAATTCTTTGTCCTTCTAGGACCAAGTGGATGTGGTAAAACAACTACTTTAAGATGTATTGCTGGACTAGAAGATCCTGATGAAGGAGAAATACTTATTGATGGAAAAGTAGTTAACGATCTGCCACCATATAAAAGAGATATAGCTATGGTCTTTCAGAATTATGCTTTATACCCTCATATGAAAGTCTACGACAACCTTGCATTTCCACTAAAGATGCGAGGATATAGCAAGGACGAAATAGACCGTAGAGTCAAAGCAATAGCGAAACTCCTCCACATAGCAGACCTTCTAGATAGAAAACCGGGAGAGCTTAGTGGTGGACAACAACAAAGAGTTGCTCTTGGAAGAGCACTTGTTAGAGAACCAAAAGTATTCTTAATGGATGAGCCCTTAAGTAATCTCGATGCAAAGCTAAGAGTCTATATGAGAGCTGAACTCAAAAAGCTACAAAAAGAACTCAAAATAACAACAATATATGTGACACATGACCAAGTAGAAGCAATGACGATGGCCGATAGAATAGCAGTAATGAACAAGGGTAAAATAATGCAAATCGGTACACCTAAGGAATTATATCATAAACCAGCAAATCTATTTGTAGCAGGCTTCATAGGTTCACCACCAATGAATTTCTTTGAAGCATCTCTTATTGAGGAAAAAGGTAAATATTACCTAGATACAGGATTTGCAAAGATCGAGATACCATCATGGATGGCTGAGAATATCCGTAAAGAAACAAATGAAGTAATAATAGGTATTAGACCAGAACACATAAAGATCGTAGGAAAAGATACTCCCGGAAGCATTAAGACTAATGTGTTTGTTGTCGAGCCGCTGGGAACTGAGACAATTATAAATGTAAAACTAGGAGACAAGATATGCAAAATAAGATTATTAGGTGAAACGGAATACGCACCTGGTGAAACAATTCATATAATGTTTCCAGTAGATAAAATGAGGATATTCAATAAACACACAGAATCGTTAATAATATAAATCGTTCTAGCTTATGGAAAACAAGATACGCGATTTTCATAACATTACATTAAATTTCTTCAACTAATGCTACATTCTATTGAATTACCAATTCTTATATGATAATACTGGTTGAATTATTGCTAAAAGGAAACTATGAGAAGAGTAAACAAGTAAATAATCTTATCATAGCTAGATAATACCGCGAAAACGGTAGGTGCTTTATCTTTTTGTATTTTGCTGAATAACCAAGACCTATAGTATGGGAAAACTAGTGTATCGCCTAGTTTCATGAGAAAGTATGCTGGGATCACAATGATTATTGGTTGTTATAGGAGCATAATGAATGCCCCATAGAGCGATTAAAACGAAACCTATAACCATGAATTTCTTAGTATGTTTATTACCAGTTCTTTCCGTGATATAAGTAGCTATTAATCCGCCAAGCGAAACAGATACTTCGGCAAGCATTGCTTCGAAGAGAGTTTTGCCTAAAACATTGATCACATAGTTTAGGAACACTATGCTTGGGGCAAGTCCCCATGCAAGAGTAGTTAGGGCTTCGATTAATAATATGTATTTAAACTCCCTATCTATTCTGAAGACAAATCCCGTAGATTCTATTCTCTCCTCCTTATTCAATGGAGGTAAAAACTTTATGAGGTAAATTATTGTAAAGACCGAAGAAACCGCGAAGCATAAGAAACCTATTCTATAGTAGAAAGGAGTGTTGAAGACATATCCGAATAAATAGCCTAGTACTGTATAACCTATTATCTCGCTGATCATTGGTAGTCTCATATGCCATGCAAATACTTCTTCCCATCTATCTTGTGGGTAGAGGATCTTCTCGACTGCTGGATATAATGGGTAGAGCATGAAGGAAAACTTCTCAATAAGCATACCTAGAAACAATGTTATCGGAGCTATTGGTCCATAAGCTAAACCATATAGCGCGTAAGCAATACCATCTAATGCATCAATGAGAACAAGTCCTTTACGAAGACTAATTTTCTCAAAGAGCTTACCAAACACTATAGTTAATGGTATAGAGGCTATGTGTACAATAGAATAAATTATCCCTACTTCAAGAACGGTATAACCAGTCATAAATAAATAGACTGGGAGCATATACCATACGATAAGTATGGGAGAAATAATAGTATGATACAATATATAGTGTCTTGCTGGACGAGGTATTTCTATCCATTTCATTTTCCAAGATCTCTCCCATACATGCCAGTTATAACATATTGTTTAAAGCCTGAACGTACTCCACTCGCACTATTACGATTCAATAATAAGTGAGTAATAAAAGATAATTGGGCAAATGGATTTCCATGAATAGATCGCTTATGCATTTAAATCTATCAAACTGAACCTGTATAGACGTCTATGGAGTATAAAAAAGATTATTTAGAGGCATACTTCTTTGCTTTCTCTAATACTATTTCTGATAATATGTTAATAGGAAGGTTTCCTTCTTCTAGTAATAGTTTATGGAATAGTTTGTGTGAGTACTTCTCTCCGAGTAGTTGCTTAACTCTTTCTCTGAGCTCTAGTATTTTCCTCTTACCATAGTTATAGCATAACTGATATCCTGGATAGAATGTGTACCTGAGAGCTTCTCCTACAGCTCCATCTTTGGGTAGATACGCGTCTTTAACTAGTTTCTGTACAGCTTCCTCAAACGTTATCATACCTGTGCTAAGCTCTACATCCACGTATACTCTGACAGCTCTCCAGAGGGCATCATGTAGTACTTTGAGCTTGTATTCTGGACTAGTATCTATGCCTTCTTCAAGCATTAACCACTCAGTATAATGTGCCCATCCCTCGATGAACTCTGTTGGCTGGAAATATGTTTTCCTCAACAGAGTTGGAGCGTTCTTTGCATAGCATAACTGGATGTGATGACCCGGATATGCTTCGTGAACAGTTGTATTGAGTACATCGTACCAGTTGAAGTGTTTTAGCATTTCTTCGTTTTCTGGTTTTGTGACAAGGTATAATCCCGTATTACTATAATGGAAGATCTCCGGGCTAATATATGCTGCAAACGGTATGTAGGGTTTCAAATGTGGTGGCGTCTCAATGATCTCTATGTCTTCCCCTATAGGTGGCTCGATAATGTCTTTCTCAACAATGAATTTCCTAGTCATCTCTATTGCTTTCTTATAATACTCGAAAACTTCTTCTGGAGACTTAGGGTGTTTAGTCTTTATCTTTTCTAGTGCTTCCTCTATACTATTAGCTCCAATTTCCTTAGCTACTTCCATCATCATTTTACGATATTTTTCAGCTTCTCTGTATCCCTGTTGCCTAATTTCTTCGGCAGATTCTGGTATGAAGCTTAGCTTTAGTCTTTCTTCGAACAATTCTTTACCAATGGGTTTGAATCCAGGCTTAGCTTTTTCCCTATATTTCTTGATCATCTCTATAGCTTTCTCTAGCTTATCTAGTGCGTCTTCTACTTCTTTTGACCAGTCTCTTCCATATCTCTGCCCATATGCTTTGATGAGTTGTAGGAGTGCTTTATTGCCTTGTGCAACTTGTAGAGACAGATCCAGCCAAAGCTGATAGGGTTCCTCTAAGAGCTCAAATGGTCCTAGTAATATATCCTCTGCTCTAACGAGCCTTGACTCTATTGAGAACAGTACGTGTTCTCTGGGGAGGTATGAGCGCGTGAGTAGGGGTGTAAAGTATTCTCCGAAATTAAATACACCTGAAGGCATCATTTTGATTAATGGCCATTCTCTCATCTCTTTCTTGGATAATTTCAAACTATTAACTAGTACTGTATAATCAACTCTCCTAATACTGTCAAGATTTTCTGGGTTTATTTTTGTTAGTTCCTCTAGGGTTTCATCTAATAGTTTCTCTACTTGTTCAAGCCATTTTTTATCGATTCTTACTACGAGTGAATCATACTCATGTAATCCTAGAGAGGTCCCCATAACAGGGTTTAGCTCAAGATATTTTCCGATCATTTCATGGATCAGCTTATCAAATACTCGAATATCTTCACTACTCATATAAATACACCTATAGAGAACTTGTTCTGACCTACCTATCTTAAGTCCATAATATTAAGTAAATATAAAGTATTGTTTCGGAAATTATTGTTTCTATGTAATACTTATACGAATTATTAACGATATAAACAAATAGTAGATATATTGACACGTATGTGGTTAAATAAATAAACTTTATCCTAAATCTCATGGTCATAAAAACTGGGTGCCATTATAAATACTTCGAAAAACATTAAAAATGCGACACTTAATGTCTCGGTGGGTATCCGATTTGTTTTTCGAAGTACTGGATCAATATTCATAATAGTATTAGGCGATGAGTAATGACGTACTATCAAACAAATTATCTACTCAATATCTTGTTGAAAAGTGTTGAGATAGTTTGTGAAGGCAAAATCAGTATTTATAGTACATTTCCAAGAGAAGTTGTTAAATCTCTTTATTCTGATTACGAAGAAGTTGATTCGGTTGTTCATGCAGATGTGATCATTTCTGATATAAGCGGTGTTGATGAAGAGTTTTTCAAAATGATAAAGTATGAGTTGGATGATTTCGCGTTATTCCTAGTACTTGATACTATACTAGACATTAGTATTAATCCTGAATTAACTCGAAGGTTTTACCTAGAGGGGATAATTGCTTCATATCTTCCAATAGATAATGGTGTAACAATATATACTAGGAGAGGATACGGCTTAGCTTTCCAGAAACTTAGCCGAGAAGTTTATTGCAAATCCCTACTTAACGATATATATCCAATTGATTTTAATACGGCAAAGTTCTTGTATGCAATTACAAAGTTCATCCTCAATAGGAAGAGGAGCTATGTACTAGAAATAGGCAGAGGCTATGGTTTCTCAACAATGTGGATAGCACATGCAGTGATGGAAACAGGAGGCTTCTTGCTCTCAATAGATAATAAATGTGATAACCAAGACTACATATACGATACGCTTAAAAAAGTCCTTCTTCACAACCATGTTGATCTTATATGTGCTGACGCTAAAGACTACAGGATCCCGGTGAACGATATAGTATTAGTATTCATTGATGGTAAGAAAAGCGAGTATTTGAAATATTTAGAAAACATAGAGGATCATCTAGCTGAGGGAGCAATAATAGTAGCCCATAACACAGTATCTCATACTCATGAATTGAAAGATTACTTAGAGAGAGTATATACTCCACCTAATAAATCAATAACTATGCTAACAGATCCCGGTGGAATAACTATAACATATTTTGAGAAAACAAGGAGAAAAGATAGGGAAAAAGAACTTTATAAAATTTCTAGCTCTTGAAGATTAAAAATTAACATTAGATTAAAAACATGTATCAAAATTGTTTCAATTGAAGAAAAATTTATCTTGTATAAGATAAAAAATATATTACTAGTATACAAGCAAGTTTGGTGTGGATCGTGGTACCAGGACCTGTTCTTCTATTACTTCTCGTCATTGCTGTGGCTTTTATTATATGGTTAACAGGGAAGGTTAGGGTACATGCATTCCTTGTGTTGTTAGCAGCAGCATTTCTAGTAGGAGTATTTTCTGGAATGGGGCTTCCGCAGACTGTTGACGCGATTGCTAAGGGTTTTGGAGGTACACTGAAATCTATAGGTATAGTGATCGCGTGTGGAACCATTATAGGATATATATTAGAGAAGACAGGTGGAGCAATCTCTATGGCTGAAGCAGTATTGAAAGTAGTGGGCAGGAAGAGAGTTCCACTTGCTATGAGTATAATTGGTTATATTGTTTCGATACCAGTATTTTGTGATTCTGGCTTTGTAATCTTATCTCCGCTCAACAAAGCCCTCACAAAAAGAGCAGGAATATCCCTTGCTGTTACAGCAATAGCTTTAAGCACAGGCTTATACGCGACTCACTGTCTTGTACCACCTACGCCAGGACCTATAGCCGCAGCTGCAAACCTAAATGCTGACCTAGGATTAGTAATAATCCTAGGATTGATCGCATCAATTCCTGCTGCATTAGCAGGTTTATTCTATGCCAAAAAAGTTGGGAGCAAGGTTTATATTGAGCCCGAAATTACGGAGAGCTATGAAGATCTCATAAAGAAATATGGTAAATTACCACCTGCTGGCTGGGCTTTTGCACCACTAATAGTCCCCATACTGTTAATAGTCCTGAAATCAATAGCAGACTTTCCATCTCACCCATTCGGTGTAGGAATAGTTAAGGACTTCTTTGACTTTATCGGACACCCAATAACAGCTCTACTAATAGGTGTACTATTATCATTTAAGCTCGTCACTAAGCTCGACGAGAGAGTATATGGTCCAAAAGGCTGGGTCGGTGAAGGATTAAAGAATGCAGCCATAATCATTCTAATAACTGGTGCAGGAGGTTCATTCGGATACGTTTTAAGGGCCACAGGAATAGGTGATTATATAGGAAACACTTTATCAGCATATAATCTAGGATTATTACTACCATTCCTAATAGCGGCATTACTAAAAACAGCTCAAGGCTCATCAACAGTAGCGATCATAACGACTTCAGCACTCCTATCACCCATGTTGGATGCTCTCGGTTTGGGTTCACCCATAGGTAAAGCACTTACGGTTCTGGCTATAGGTGCTGGCTCCATGGTTGTCAGCCATGCTAATGACAGCTACTTCTGGGTAGTAACACAGTTCTCCAACATGGATGTAGCTCAAGGATATAAGCTGCAGACAATAGGTACATTAGTCGAAGGTATTGCGGCAATGATAACAATCCTAATTATGGGAGCGATTCTTCTCTGAGATATATAATTACATTATGTTTCTTTTTTATTATCTAATAACGATTAATGGTTTACGAGTAATCTTAGGTGGTTCTAGATGAATATTAATGAAAGCGAACTTCTAAGCCATGGAGATATCGAGGCAAAGAGAATTGCTTTAGAACTTATGAAAGTTGCGATTAAAAGTTCTGATCCATACATAGCTGTTAAAAGAGCTCTAAGAATAAGTGATAATAAACTCGTTATAATGAACAAAGAATTTTCCATTAAGGGTGACATATATGTTCTTGCCTTTGGTAAGGCAGCCTGTAGCATGGCTAAAGCCGTGGAGGAAGTACTTGGAGATAGGATTAAGGAGGGAATTGCAGTTACAAAATATGGTTATGGAACACCATTAAAGAGGATCAAGGTAATAGAAGCGGGGCATCCTATCCCCGATGAAAACTCCCTAAAAGGAGCCCGTCTAGGCCTTGAACTTGCTAAAAAAGTTAAAGAAAACGATATCTTATTAGTTTTGATCTCGGGTGGGGGCTCGGCTCTTTTCACACTTCCAGAGAACGGAATAAGTCTTGAAGACAAGATTAGGACTAACGAGCTTCTATTAAAAAGCGGAGCCAAGATCTATGAAATAAATATTGTTAGGAAACATATTTCTAAGGTTAAAGGCGGTAAACTAGCTAGAATTGTTAAAGGAACAATTATAAGCCTTATATTATCGGATGTAGTTGGTGACCCACTAGAAGCAATAGCTTCAGGTCCTACTGTTAAGGATCCGACTACCTTCAAAGATGCCTATAGAGTATTAAAACTATATGGTGTCTGGGAAAAACTCCCTGAAAGTGTTAAAAAACATATCGAGCTTGGTCTTCGAGGTGAGAGAGAAGAAACACTCAAAGAAGATCTACCAAACGTATACAATTTCATTATTGGGAGCAATGCCATAGCATGTGAAGCTGCTAAAAAGAAGGCAGAAGAGCTAGGATATGATGCTTATATTTTAACGACTACTCTTGAAGGAGAAGCTAGGGAAGTAGCTCTAGCTCTAGGCTCGATCATAGAAGAGATCTATAAGTATGAAAGACCTTTCAAAAAACCATGCATTCTAATAGCTGGTGGAGAAACGACAGTGACAATTGAAGGAGAAGCTGGTCTCGGTGGACCAAACCAAGAATTCGCCTTAAGCATTACAAGAAAGATCAGAGGTCTAAGAGGAATTGCTGTATTAGCAATGGATACGGACGGAACTGATGGACCAACCAATGCTGCTGGTGGACTAGTAGATTCTCATACATTAGAACTCCTTGAAAAAGAAGGAATTGACATAGAAGAGTATCTTAGAAAACATAATTCCTACGAAGCGTTAAAGAAGGCAAAAGCTTTACTCATAACAGGTCCTACTAGAACAAACGTAAATTCGATCATTATTAGTGTTATTACCTAGGAATTAGTGATTATAATAATTACTACTAAATTTTTCCAACTTCTAATATAAACCTGGGATTTTTACCTTCAATATCACTTTTCTATTATATTGACTTTATACTATTTTCTACTTATTCTAGTGTATAATATTATTAAATATTGTTATTAATTATACAAATATTTATAAATATCATATAATATAGTATAAAAATTGGTGAAAGTGTAATGGTTCATATTAGCATAAAAATGATGAAGATTTTAGAGGAAAGAATGGATAAGGGATGGTTCACGATTAAGGATATTAAAAACATAGTCGGGGGTACAGGTAAAGAGTATTTAAGAATACTTATTGACATGTACATTCAGGGACTCGTAGATATTAAGAACGAGAAAGAATTTATTACAACAGATCATGCCCGAAGATTGCTAAATACATGGATCGCCCTGGATAAACCCAATGTTGATCCATGGATCGATTCCAGAATATATACCTTGTTGAAAGCAATTATTGAGAGCGGAGGTAAGATAAGTGATAAGTACACAGCTATTTTAGAGGAGAGAGGATTTGTTAGAGAGGGCGAGCTTGTTCTTGAAGCATATGAAGCTATAGATGCATTGGATAATGCGGAGAAAAGACTAGTTTTTACCAAGGCTTTAGCAGCAGAAATATTATCTGTTCCGGAAGGCCCTGCTCCCAGGCAATACTATAATGTCAAGTTTATTGACTCATTAGAAGCTATGAACACTATTGTAGCTTCTATTCCTAATTCAGCTTATTACGCCTTAACCGTTCCGGGGCGACTGCTTAGAAGAGCGTTCTTAGAGATAAATATTGATGCCCCCGTACCTGTATTATTGAATAAAAATATTTATGAAGCCTTAATCAAGCTCAGCCA
>JAMOPC010000120.1 GCA_027064845.1 Desulfurococcales archaeon
TACTTATCGATATCTTTGAACACTACTTTGTGTCCGCGGAGATAATCTATTTCCAAGTTATTCTTCAAACCCGGTAAACCATAAAATACAAGATCACCATGCTCTAGGGGATAGAGAACAAGCTTACCATTAACTTCCTCATAATATGGTATATGGACAAGCCCTGCCTCCCCGAGAAGAGTTAACAAATCAGCTCTCCTAATACTAGCATCATGACTACCCGGAACAGATACAGTGAATACCCCATTATCCCTCAAAACACGGAGAACACGGTAAATCCTACGAAGCAACTCATAGCTCTCAATGCGGGGTCTCTCAAAGAAATCCCCTGCAACAACAAAGTATTTAATACCATTCTCTACTACGAAATCCGCTATTTCTTCGAAAGCATCAACATTAGCGAAGCGGAGAGGCCTACCACTAAAAGCACCAATATGAAGATCAGCTGTATGAACGATCAACAACTAGGTAAACCCTCCCATTCTCGCATTAAACGTGTCTAAAACCAGTATCCCTAAACCAAGATATATAGTTAAAACTATAAAAAACGAATATGATCTAATCAGGTCTTTTACCCAGGAAGGTACTCTTACTTCGAGTATTTATCATAGTATACGAGTCTCTCCAAAGGTATTCTCTCCCTAAGCCTTGGCTGTTCATCAGGATACCCAATAGCCAGTATAGATACAGGCACGAGATTCTCGGGCAGGTCAAGGATCCTCTGTATATCCCTGATATTCCTCATCGTCTGGATCCAAACAGTACCCAATCCCAGTGCATGAGCCGCCAACTGTATATAGATAGCCGCGTTAGCTCCATCAATCAAGTATGAGTCGGGAGAAACATTCTTATCTGAGACAACTACAATCGCTTGAGGCGCACTACGCAGAGGCTTAGCACCAATATGCAGGTTTGCGAGCTTCTCCTTGATAACCGGGTCTTCTACAACAATGAATCTCCATGGCTGACTATTATGAGCACTGGGAGCAAAACGCGCCGTATCCAGTATTTTGATAATTAATTCCTTAGGTACGGGCACGGGTTTAAATCTTCTAATACTTCTCCTAGTCTTTAGGAAATTTAATAATTCCTCTGGTGTACACGCCATACTTAACACCAATTACAGCTTATCATAACATCTCAATCTATATATACTCTTTATACTCATTTCTGCTAATTTTTCTATGCATTATGACCTAGAACAAGATTGATCTAGTCAAACCCAATTTTTATATATTTTGAGAGTTTCTCAACATCACAAGTAAGGACTCAATATAGTATTATATTGTGTTCTAAACATACTTATTATTAGCTAATTCGGCACCTTGAGCTATGGCAAGCATTTTATAGAGTATGTAATTAATATTGATGAGCGGGTAGTGGAATTGATTGCTATGGATAAGATCTATAATGATATTGTGCGTGTTTTTGAAGAGAAGTTTAGGAACTGGAGAGAGGAAGAACATGAGGTATCAAAGTTAATAATGAAAGCTGTTGAAAGTGAAGATTATTGATACGGCTTTATCTAGTCGCGTATTTCAAGCCTTCTGGCCCTTTACGAGGAATTATTGTAAGGAACACTGAAACCTTGGCGAAGAAAGACGGGTTTCACAAGCTTCTCTTATTGAGTTCGACTTATTGATGAAATCCCGTGGTCTGGGACTCTATGATAGGTTGAAGGCTTGGAGGGTTCTCAATAAATTAATGAGTAATGATTCTGTTGAGCCAGTACTTCTAGATATGATTATAGCATTATATCTATACAAGAAATATGTCTTAGACTATTTCGATGCACTAATAGCAGCCAAATCCATTGCAAGAAACGTTAAACCATTAACAACAGACAAAGAAATAATACAAACAATAGCTAAGAAAAAAGAAATAATAAATGATCTAAGAGAACTCCACATAGGATAAACTCAAGGATTCCTAGAGAAATACAACATTATACCATTTTAGAACAATTACTATAATTGATTATTCCATAGAATTTTTATAAAATGTTAACATGGAAATAAAGCTAAAAGGATTCTACATGTTTTTATATATTAAGAAGCAACTAGATCTTGTTCTCAAATATAAAAGTATCTAGTTTAACAAGGGTATTTGTGTTTATCATGGTATGGGAGGTGTTTCTTCAGTTTCGGTCGCCACAGTAGATTTATCTATAGGTGTTTGACTTAGTTTGTTAATCGCATTCTTAGCACCTAGGTATGTTAGTACCCATCCTATTAATTGTAGTATTGCTATGAATAGTCCTAGAATAAAGAATATTCCAGCTATCTCGAATTTTCCTTCATTAGTTAGTTCTTTGAGTCTGAACATGCCTATTATTAACCCAATATAACCTATTATGTAGAATATAGTGCCTATTATTGTTATAGCGATTCCAGTCATCAATGATGCTGGGGTCTTTGATAAAGCTCCTGTCACCATTAATGCTACGCCAATAATCATTATCAATAGTCCAGCTACATATCCTATTTTAACGAGTTTAGCCGGGGTCTCAAATTTCGCTGGATCATATTCTCTGAAACTACTATATGCCGGAATTAAATACCCATATACCGCTATAAGCTTTAATAATAGACCGAGGAATACTACAATGAGTACTGAGGCGATCCCTGCAGTAATCACAGCCAACGATCTACCGGTTAACAACCCAGTAATTATTATACTTACTCCGATGAGTACAAGTATTACTGGTAAAAGCAGGAATAGAGCAGCATTCTTTAGCTTACCTAATCCAATGAGCAGTGCATCTCTTGAAGGTGTCGTTGTTTCCAAGGATTTGAACACATAGAACACCCTTTTCAAGGATATATGTTGACTAATAGATAAAAATTACTAGATAATAGTATTTCATGATCTATCCCAGGTGTGTCTTGATAAGCTCCTGTTTCTAGGCTTGTAAACAATATTGAATTATGATATAGATGCACTTGGTGTCTCTGAGGATAGTCTTGGTATTTACTACTATAATGCTAGTGCTGGAGAATATATGAGGTGTAGTAATACATGGATTGATAAAGATCATAAAATTGTTTATGCAAACATAACAATGG
>JAMOPC010000121.1 GCA_027064845.1 Desulfurococcales archaeon
TAAACTGGTACGAGAGAAGAAAACTCTACAGCCAGCAGAAGGGAACTATTAGGAGAGGAATAGGCATAGCCCTAATGTACCACGGCAACAGTATAGGTGCTGAAGGAGCAGACTTCTCATCAGCAACCATAATCATACAGAGAGATGGAAGCATTGTATTCAGAACAGGACTAACAGACATGGGACAAGGAGCCATACAAGGACTAGTAAACATCATAGCTGAGACACTAGGAGTACCACCAAGCTATATCAAGGTAGAATGGCCAGACACAGCATCAACACCAGATGCCGGACCAACAGTAGCATCAAGATCAACCGTAATGGGTGGAAACGCCGCACTAGTAGCAGCATATAAACTAAGACAAAGACTAAACATGTTAGCAGCCGAGCTTCTAGGATGTGATCCAGACGATATAGTAATTGATGCACCAGATGTCTATTGTAAGAGCGATCCAAAGCTCAAGATCACATGGCAGGAGCTGGTTGAGCAATCGTTCTGGAAAGGAGTACCACTACAAGAATTTGGATACTTCCGTGCACCACCAGCTGAGTGGGACGAAGAAACAGGTCAGGGAGCACCATACATGCACTACACGTTTGGCGCAGTCATAAGCGATGTAGAAGTTGATCTGGAGACAGGCGTTGTACGCGTAAGAGAAGCCGTTACAGCATACGATATAGGAAGAGTAATTAATAGAGTTGGAGCAGAACATCACGCTATAGGCGGATACATACAAGGAATGGGATATGCCTTAATGGAAGACCTATATTATGCACCAGACGGCAGAGTCTACAACACCAATTTGTCAACATATCACATACCAACTGGACTAGACATACCAGAGAAGATTAAATCGATATGGGTAGAAGCAGGATTCCGCAGAGGCCCATATGGGGCAAAAGGACTCGGAGAACCATCAATAGTAGCAATAGCACCAAGCATAGCGAATGCAGTAGCACACGCTCTTGGAAGCAAAGAAGCAAACAAAGACATCAACAGAATACCATTAACACCAGACTACGTATACAGTGTAATAAAGAAACATGGTTTATTAAAGAAATAACCCTAACACTCTTTTTTCTACTTCTCCTTCTTATTCTTTTAATATTATAATATTATTTCTGATCAGAATAATTATTCTCAACAGGCATACAGGGTCTAGTCGCTACTATGTCGACACCAAGACCCAAGACATTCCTAACAATAACATCTCCAATACGTATAGGTGGCTTAACCTTAATTCCTGCAAGATGCCTTGATATTTCTAACAATTTATCCTTCGGAACAGGTCCAGATGTTTTTACAGATACAACAGGCAAGTCACCATTTTCACACTTAACTATCGTCATTAAGACTCGTTTCGGGCTACAAACTTCTTGTTCAGCATACTTCTTACCCATAGGACAAGAATGTCCTTCAACACCAATTATTTTACCATCAATAAGTCTGACTCTAATCTCGCATCCTCTAGGACAAATTATGCATATAACTTTCTTCTCAATATAGCTCTTCATTTCTCAGCAGCCTCCACAACAATATCTCCTATATATTTTGATAACTCGGTTTTGCGCAAAACGATCCTAAGCATAGTTGATGGCATAATTTTTATCAATGGTATCTTTTTACCAATGCCTCCTATTTGGAAATATGTATTTTCTAAGGGACGGGATACTCTTGAATACAATATGACATCTTTCCTACCACTTACATAATGAGGTACGACGAACAATATGTTTGTTCCAGGAATAACTTTTCTCCATTCAGCAGACAATATGCCCTTGTTCTCAATATACTCATAAGCGCTCCCGGCAGCTATTTCTCCCTGTTCGACAGCATAATCTACATAATCATTAATAACTAATGCATTACCAGCAATGAAGACTCCTGGAACACTTATCGATTCTAAATAATCATTCACTATTGGACCTCTCGTCCTAGGATCTATTAGGACACCCATTTTCTTCAATAACTTAGTCCTAGGCCTTAGACCAGCAGCGATTATAATGGTATCACATTCTACTTCTTTTTCAGTACCTGGTATTGGATTAAGAGAGTCATCTACTTCCGATATGATAGCACTTGAGACTCTGCCATTATTTGCTTTTATTTCTATAACAGTATGCCGCAACAGTAGTGGTATTCCAAAATCTTGCAGGCATTGGACAATATTTCTAGTTAAGCCACTAGGGTAACCCAGGATTTCAACTACGCCTACTACTTCTGCTCCTTCTAATACGAATCTCCTAGCCATGATTAATCCTACATCACCAGATCCTATGATCAGTATCTTTTTCCCAGGCATGATACCATAGAGATCCATCATTGCTTGTGCTTCTCCAGCAGTATATACGCCTGCTACATTGAAACCAGGGATACATATTTCGTACCTATGTCTTTCCCTAGCACCAGCGGCGTAAATGATGGCTTTACTTTCAATAATCCAGCTTCCCTTCGGTGAAATGATCTTTATCTTCTTACTCATCATTGACTCATTAATTATTTCTTCAACATATGTTTCAAGGAGAAGATCTATATCTCTATCCATAACTTTATCTATGAATCTATAAACGAACTCAGGTCCTGTAAGATCTTCTTTGAAATAGTGAAGACCGAAACCTGGATGAATGCATTGAATAGGGATTCCTCCTAACCTATTCATAGCTTCTATTACTACTGTTTTTAATCCCATGTCAGTAGTCTTGATAGCAGCTGCTAAACCAGCTGGTCCTCCACCTATAATTGCTACATCATATGTCTTGTTCATCTAATCACCTCTTTGAATAATGATTTTACTTCGCCTACTCCGTAG
Source organism: Desulfurococcales archaeon (assembly GCA_027064845.1). Taxonomy (GTDB): domain Archaea; phylum Thermoproteota; class Thermoprotei_A; order Sulfolobales; family Desulfurococcaceae; genus JAGHDU01. Next base: position 2,811 of record JAMOPC010000121.1, read on the forward strand.
AAACTGTTTCCTCCTCTAAAAGTGATCTCCCAGGGCTTTATGCCTGTGTAACGCGATATAATCAATGATACTAAGACTCTGCAGAAAGATCCTTGGCATCTCCCATACATTGCATGTGTTCTAAACTTTATCCCATCAAGCGTTATTTCCTTAACGCCTATTTTCTTCATTCTATTAATTGCTTCAATAATCTCTGCCTCAGAGACTCCTCTGCATTGACAAATTATTCTTCCATAAGAC
>JAMOPC010000122.1 GCA_027064845.1 Desulfurococcales archaeon
CTTCTAATGTTTTCTCTAGTCTTAGTTTATAGTCTTTCTCGGGATCATCTGTTGGTGGCGGGATCGGTATTGTGTCGGCTCCATAGATTCTGCCTATTCCTATCTCTACGGGCATTTCTGCGAGGACAGCGAATCTTAGCCCGTATTTCTTATGTAGGGGGGTTACTTTTGGTATGTGTCCTCCAGCATCTCTGAGGAGTATAGCGTTTGCTGGTAGTAGGCCTTTTTTCCTCCTCTCTATGTTTACTGGGTGTTTATCTAGTATTTCGATGGCTTTTTCTATGAATATATTTGCTAATTCAGCTGTAATCTTAGCTTCTTCAGTGTCTTCTAGTGGTTTTATTGGTTTTATGTATGGTTCGAAGTCTTTTACTGCTATACTTATCATTCCTTTCCTAATGTATGCTGGATCACTGTTATCCACCATTGGTGATAACTTGTATTTCCTGCTTCCTATGATTACTACTGCTCTATGTCCTATGGTTGCTTTTACTCTCGCGTATCCCTCGTATTTTCCCAGCTCTAGCCCGTCGAGTGCTTTTGCTAATTCTTTTGCTTCGCTTGTTTCAAGATTTCTCCCGACTCTTCGGTCTATTAGTTTCTTTGTTTCTGGGTCTACTGTTGCAAAGTTTGCTCTGAACGCTATCTCGTATCCTTCACGGATCTCCATGTCTGCTCCTATTGCTTCAATAACTCCTCTTCCAGGATAGTCTTCGTGAGGATTGTAGCCTAGGATAGAGATTACTGCTTCATCGCTTTCAGGGGCTACGCCTTTCTCTACGGTGTACATTACTCCACATATTCCTTGCCTAGCTATTCTATCTAGTCCAGGTTTATGTGCTCTTTCAAGTGTTGTTATTTCATCAGATAATCTATCAGCTACTCCATCGAGTACAAGATATATTAGTTTCTTCGCCATTTTCTACCCCTTGAATCTAATTAATTATTATTTATGAATACTAAGAGAATCGAGAATTTTTAAACTAATTGCTTTGTCTTCCTAATTTTAAAGTTTATGATATGGGATCCGTTTCATCCCATTATAGTTGATTTAAATACCTCGGCATTTTAAAACAATATTAAATGAGCTGTGATGTCCTTTAGTGGATGGGGAAGAGTTATATTATCAGGAACCATTGTACTGCTAGTATTAATGCCTATGATTAATCTGTCTTCAACGGTATATGCGTCTTCATGGAGTATTAAGAAATATATCAAGGAGTATGATGTAAAAAACTGGGAAGAACCTACAGAGGATAAATAGCTTTCTCTATCAACGGAGAAGGGGTACCAAATGGATAACGTTAAAGCAACTATACCTAGCGATAATAAAATGATAATATATACTGGTATTGCAGTGGCAAAATATGTAAATAACGAGATAAAATACAATGGTGATCCATTAGCTTTCGGAGCAGGTGCGGTTTACTATAAGTATAGGAATCCAAATATTTGTGGCGATAGTTACTGTGAACAATTTAAGGTCGAAGATATTTATAAAAGATTCCATATAGACAAGGTCAGTGAAAAAGTTGAAACCACGATTGAATTCGAAGTAACTGCTGTAGTAACATTAGAGTCCGAGGCTCGTTATAAAGTTGAAGTAAAAACTGCATATTATCAATATATGTTAGGCTCAGAATATGATGCCAAGTTATACTATGCAGCATATAGTAATACTGGATATCGTTATTTCGAAAAATACTATGAACTAACTCCAGCCACACCGGTTACAACGATAATAGAGACATTAGGGGTAAAGTAATGATATTTATAAATAGGTGTCACGAAATGTCTCAAACAAATCTTTATATAAAAATAATTTTTTTACCCTTAATATCTATATTAGCGCTATCTCTACTCGAAGCTGTAGTTGTTGATGGAAGTTTTGGCAACCTATATAATGATGAAATAATCTTTGTTGTCAATACAACTTTGTTGGATGAGAATTTTACACCAGTCTATATAACGCCTATATGTGTTCCCCTCAGAGGTTTTTCTCTCTATACAAACCTGTATAGGAATGGAAGAAAATTAGAAGTTGTTATTGATGGATACTTATATATAAATTGTGAAATCGATAAACCAATTATTAAATTAACTAATATAAATAAAACCAATAATATTGTACAAATTAACCTCAATGTATATTTCAATAAAAACATTGGTGTATATAGAAAAATAATTAGAATAAATTATCAAAAAGCCACGATCATATACAGTAAATATAATGAATCATACTACTATGTTTCAATAACATTACAAAAACCAGTTATAGAATTGGATAAATATACTTATAGCCAGTTATGGTTCGATGAAAATGATGCCGAGATAATGCTTGAATTCATAGTTAATAAAGAGTCTGGACAAGCATATTTAGTAGATAATGGGAAAGAAATACCAGTTGGAAGCTTACCACTTCTCCCAACTGTATTTAGTGCTGATAAATATATTGAGAAGGTAAAACAAAATGCCTATGAAACGGTTCTGTATCTCAAGAATAATCAATGGATATTAGAACAACTAGTAAAGTGTGCACGAGAAGCAGAGAATATACATGAGAAAAGCTCGATTCTAATTAATTTCACGGGAAAAATACTCGATAATATTTTTGGTATTCGTACAACTTATTTGGGATTAACAGAATACGGTAGATTATTTGGCCAGAAATTTAAATGGTCATTGAATATGCCATTCTCTAATTTAACTGGAACAAATAAAACATGTATCAAGACAATTAGATCCAGATTAAAGAAGGACTGGGATAAAATGGTTAAGGAACTGAGAAAACCAGTTGAGAACCTTATATATAATAATGACTCTAGTGAACTTAAAGATTATATAATGAAGCTATTCCGTGAATCTATTAGTATAGAGGACCTAGCGTGTTCAATGAAGGATTTGGGAGTCTGGGATTTCCCAATTAATAAGACACGGTCTATAGATTTCGTTCTCCCACTAACACAGAAATATAGACAATTATTACGTGCTAACTATATGTATGTTTCCTTATTTGCTTATCCTCAAAGTCCCGAGG
>JAMOPC010000123.1 GCA_027064845.1 Desulfurococcales archaeon
AAATACTATATAGAGCAAAGCATTATGGGTAAAAGCATTTTCTATAAATATGCACGCTTCTACACTCTTACGGAATTAGAGCAAATGCTTATAGACTCAGGATTTTCCATTAAATCCTATTGTTCAACACTACTGTATGATCCTAGAAAACCCCCACATCTAGAGCAACCAGTACATGCAAAGGTCCCGGAAGCAGGATTTGTATGTATTAAGGCTGAGAAAAATGGTAATTGATGCCAAAGTATATAGTTCACTAAGTAAGGTATATGGTAGCTTAACCTCGGAAGTACTGAAACAAATACTTCTTCCCTCTAAGAGATTGTATCTAAGAGTAAATACTATGAAAATAACAAGGGAGGAGTTACTAGAGAGGCTTAGAGAGAAAAACATAGATATTTACCCCGATCCCTATGTGGACGAAGCAGTGTATATTCAGTTAAAGGGGCCTTATAACATACCGTTGTTAAATAAAACAATCATAGTTGACAAATATGCAGCAGAATCAATAATGATTGGTGCAAGTCTTTACAGACCAGGGATAATAAAATATGATAAGTTTAATAAGGGAGAAGAAGTCACCGTATTAGCACCTAATTATAGACCAGTTGCTATTGTTAAAACACTGGTATCATCTGAGAAACTAAAACATATGCGTAAAGGGATTGTTGGAGAAAACATATTGTCAATATATAGAGCCCCACCTATCAGGGATTTACCAGAGTATTCGAAAGGATTGTTTTATCCACAGAGCTTACCAGCTATCATAACAACAAAAATCCTTGATCCTAGACCTGGGGAATTAGTTATAGACATGAATGCTGCTCCCGGAGGAAAGACGAGTCACATTGTACAATTATCTCGTGGTGCTTGTAGGGTATTAGCTTTGGAAAGGAATACTAAAAAAGCAGAAGTTGTTAGAAAAACCCTGACACGCCTAGATCTATATAAGAATGTTTTGATACTACCTCTTGACTCTAGATATATTCACATAGACTTGGAACTAGTCGGGAAACCGGATAAGATCCTTATAGATCCTCCTTGTACAGGTTTAGGTGTGAGACCAAAAATAGAGATAACAACACAGTACAAGGATATTGTTAATTCATATCTTTACCAAAGACAATTTCTAAATACAGCCAGGAAGATCGCTGGTAAGGAGACAATTATAGTATACTCTACATGCACTCTGACATGGGAGGAAAACGAGGGAAACATATTATATGCGGTTAGAAAACTAGGGATGGAAACTATTGATTTAGGCAGAATACCTTATGCAGACAAGGTTTATTACGACGATATTGTTGTGTATAGATTTAATCCTCTTAAACCAATAGATCTTAACGGGTATTTTATAGCAGTATTATCTCCTATTACTTCTTAGTTCTTTTCTTTCCTTCAAGCTTAGATCCACATATTGGACATATAGTTTCACTAGGGTCTCTTGGAACATATCCACATTTAGGACAATATACTTTGTATTTCCTAGCTTCTCTAATCCCTCTCGTTCTTAACGGCTTAAAAGAAATACCTAGATGAAACAATAGATTTTGCAAAGCATAATCATCTGTTATAACAATAACCTTATATCCCAAGGATACGTAGTGAAGAGCTAATGCTGCAACACTAATATCTGTTTGCGATAAAGAAGTATGTTCTCCTATTTTTACCACTACTTTCTCGATCTCACGTAATGCTTTAGATGGGGGATCAATTACTTTTACTCTATTGAGAGAAATAGCTAGTAATACAGCATCTTTATTTTCAAAGTCTTTTACTTCATCTATGACTCTACTAGTAGTTATTATCTCATACTCGCTATGTGGTAGTAGTAACTGGTATTTTGCGAGAAGAGCAGAGGTGTCAAGAACAAGTATTTTCTTCCTAGGCTTCACATGGATTGAACTTGACTCTTCTCTTTTCAAATACATCACTTACATAGTTTTTCTTATCTTTAAGCCTTATGAGTCTTAGATGAGTATGACTCAGCTCTATGTAGATCTTCTTTCCAGAGCCCAGAATATCTGTTTTCTCACCATCTATATATACTTCCGTGAATCCTCTTGTCTCAATTACAATTTTGCTTAATGGTGGAACGATTATTGGAGAGATATTAAGCTCCATAGGGTTTATAGGAGTTATGAATATTGCCTCTAAGCCATAATCGATCAAGGGGCCGCGTGCTGATAAATTATATGCTGCCGAACCCGTAGAAGGCCCAATGATCAATCCGTCTCCTTCAATATGATATTTCGAAACAGTGCTCAAAGTATTAATATAAATGTCAAACCCTACTACCCTGCCCCTATCAACAGATATTAGTGCTATCTCGTTTAACGCGTGATAATCAGAGTTTTCATAATGAATGCGTATCCTGTCAAGTAATTGTATAGTGAATTCACCATTCAATAATTTCTCGATAACTGTATCTATTTGTGAAGGATCTATGTCCTCGTATAAGACGGTTCTTCTACCACATGGAATAGGGAGTATTAGGGGTGAGATATCTTGAAAGATCCTTGATATTTTCAGAAGAGTACCGTCTCCACCAACACTGATTACTAAATCCGTCTTTATCTTAAGCTCTTTAACTAAGTCATCGACCCACATAGAGTTAACAAATAAACCTGCTTCTCTAAGCTTCGGCATAATACACTTAACTATTTCAAGACACCTAGGTGCAGGTCTATAAACCACTAGCACGCCTTTAATAATGTTCTTCATTCATACACACCGTTTTTCTAAATTATTTAAAAGTCCAATGCATGATTTAACTATGTTGGTGTACCAAAACACATTATTAAAGAAGTGGTTACTAAACAATGTCTCCTACAATATGCGTAAAGGTTGAGAAACGATCTGGAGAGATAACTATTAGGATACTGAAAAACCATAATATGATAAATCAAGAATACAGAGTCTATAACGATGAAAAATACGTCTATATACCTATTAATGAGGAAACAAGCAAAGAAGAACTGACAAGTATACTTGATAAGCACAAGATAGATTTCCAGATAGTATCT
>JAMOPC010000124.1 GCA_027064845.1 Desulfurococcales archaeon
TTGTAGGTTTTAAGAAGAGATTTAATGAGATTAAAAAATCATGTGCTGAGATTGATTCTTCTAAACCGAAGGTATCCTAGTATGAATGGTACAATTATCCATATCGCTACTGATAAGCCTACATAGTATGGATTAATCTCTATAGATGATAAACCATAGCTTTTCTGAAGAATCGTTAATAGTAGATTAACTGCTCCTACTGGGTTGAAGTAGTAGCTGTAACTTATTAGTTCCGTTAATTTCTGGAAATCGAAGAGCTGGCCTGTTATATACGCATATATTATAACTATTGTTTGCCAGAAGATAGTGAATATCAGGTATAGTATTATGCTTATAGCTAGGTATAATCCTGACCTAATAGATGTTGCTAATGCATAGTACACTGAGTATATAGCTGTGAGTGCTAGGAATAAGCCTAGTATTATTGTCAGCAATGCTGTTATATCGGGTGTTATTCCGATTATGGCTGTTGTTGATAAACCAAGTCCGAGGACAACAGCTATTGATAATATTAAACCAGTAAGTACTGCTGCAAAGTATCTTGTAAGATAGAGGTCTAGCCTAGTAATTGGTCTAGCTAAGATGAACTCTAATGCTCCAATGCTTCTTGGTTTAGCCATTAAAACGTATGCTAGGTAGAGCATGATAATTGGGGCGAAGTTCACGATCATTCCTAGAGGAGTTGATAAGAGTGATAAATATACTGTATTAATTCCTTTACTCATGCTATAATCAGTAATATACGTAGTGTTGAGATCATTTTTCTTGACTAGGATGGCTAATCCATTATGCTTAGGGTCTAGTGGTATTTTGACGCTTATGATTGTTTTATTGAATACCCCGAGATCCTTTATCTCCTCGCATGCCTTCGTAATGTTCTTCTCCATGTACAGTGATAAATAGTTACCTATACAGTATTTCGCCTCAATACTGTTATCACCCAATGAGAAGAATGGATTAATAAAATAGACTGTTGCTACATTATCCTTATCGACTCTCGGTATAAGCACCGGTGATGAGATCGATATGAAGGCTGTTGGTGTATGGTATGTATAGAGTGTTTTCTTGAGATAATAAATTCTCGGAAAACCGCTTGTCAGGGGAATTTCTTTCATTTCTCTAAACATTATTGTTGATGGTCTAACTTCTTCACGTACATCGCGGTAAGTAATTACTAGTTTAGAATCTTGTGTGAGAGTAGTAATGTTTTCGAAGAATTCGTTGATTTTAATCGGAGAAATCGTTGTCCCTGTGCATAGCATGAAGAATCCATCAGCACTACTCGATTTATCCACTAGTTTATCATTGATGTAGAGCTCTACTTGTGCAAAGCTTACAGGATCTCCTTTCTCATCGAATATGTATCCTTTTATGACTAAGCAATCATTCTCTATATCTATTGTTGCTATAACTGATAATTTTTGGTCAAGACTATATCCCTGTTGAACCATATTACTGTATATTAGGTATGTAGAAGCTACTCCCACGAGAATAAATATGATGAGGAGCAATAGGGTTGATAACCTGAAGAATGATCTCTTGAAATCATATATGACTGCACTCATTTCTGCTCACCTATTAGTTTAAAGAATACCTCTTCAAGACTCGTTTCTTCGAGTTTAACCTCCATAATCTTGTATCCCTGTCCAAGGAGAAGCTCAACAATACTTGATTGGTCTCCTTTAAACTTTCTTATAATCAATGTATTGTCTTGAATAACTGGTTCTCCATAATTGCTTATCTCCTCAGGTATTTTCTCCAAGGATTTATCAAGTTTAACTACTAGTTTCTTCTCCGCCATGCTCTTGATCTCCTGCATAGTGAGAATATTTATGATCCTGCCCCTATGTATGAATACAACTCTATCAGCTAGTGCTTCTACTTCAGATAATATATGTGATGAGAAGAGCACTGCTTTACCTTGTTTCTTAAAGTCCTTAGCTAGTTCTCGGAAGAACTTAATACCCTCGGGATCCAGTCCATTAAGGACTTCATCGAAAACAAAGTTTGGCGGATCATTTATTAGTGAGACAGCTAATGCGAATCTCTTCTTCATGCCCTGCGAGTATTCTTTAAGCTTCCTATTCTCCGCACCACTTAATCCTACTTTTTCAAATAACTCCTTGCCGAGTCTTCTCGCTTCATTAGGGCTGATCTTATAGTATCCCGCGAGGTAAACAAAATAGTCTAGTGCTTTAACATCTGGTTCGAAAATAGGTATTTCCGGGACCCACCCGATTCTCATGGATGCTTTTCTTTTCTCTTTTAATACTGAGTATCCATCAATATAGACGTCTCCAGAGTCTGGAAGAAGAACTCCTACGATGATTCTTATGGTTGTTGTTTTTCCCGCACCATTTAAGCCAACGTAACCAACTAGTTCACCATTGTTGACCTTGAAGGATACGTTTTCTAATGCTTTGATTCTGCCAAAGCTCTTAGAAACGTTACTGATCTCTATCAAGATGGTTTACACCATTATATTCTTCTTCATTATTTCATCATAGAATCTCGCGAAGTATTTATATCTTATCTTGATCAAAGATATTATTGAGGCTGATACATCTTGGTCAACTGTCCAAGTTGTAAAAGTAGGAGTCTTGAAAAGATAAAGTCGTGGGAATACCCATTAAAGAACACAGGCATAGTCTACGAGGTAACATATTATAGATGTAAGAAGTGTGGACAAAGATTCTTCTATTACAAGAAAATAAAGGGAGAAAAAGGCAAGAGATCATTCTATGTCCTAGTGCCGCCTAAGAAGAAGGAGTAATATTTAATTAAAGATTAAACTTGTTTTTCTCCCCTAAAATATATTGGTAAATAAATGGTTTATTCATTTGTTCTATATGTTTATGAGTATTTCTTTTATGGTTTTTATGTAGTTGTAATAATACCATAAGTCTTTTGATGATGGTATAATAAACTTATTAAGTATTAAGCCGCTCAAGAGCCCTGTAATAATACATAGTATTGATAGAATAATTAATACCAGTAATATGCTTGCCTCTTTA
>JAMOPC010000125.1 GCA_027064845.1 Desulfurococcales archaeon
ATCTTTTTTGGTCAATTTTGATCGCACATTCTTACTTGATAATCCCCATTTTCAATAGAGCAACTATTCTATTAGCATTTATGAATCTTGTTTCAACCCCTCTATCTTTTAACCTATTAGCAAGCATCTCCTCCGTAAACTTGTAAGGGTCTTGTTTTTTAGTTGCAAGTACAAAATTGCATGTGTAATTGAAGCTTGGAACCCATATCCAGTACTCTGCTGTATGCGGAAAGACTTTTCTAACATTATTGTAGACATATTCATAGTCCCTCTTGTAGTAGAAGCTATTACCTGCTTGTGTAACCATTACCCCATTGTCTCGGAGAATTCTATAAATGTCTCTATAGAATTCCTCTGAATATAGGGGCTTAGCAACTTCGCCAGCATAAGGATCTGTTAAATCGAGTATTACTACATCAAAGCTCTTATCAGGTGTTTCGCGAACGTATTTCAAGCCATCCATTATAATTACTTTTGCTCTCTTATCATAGAAGCTGCCTCTATGCATGAACTCTAGGTATTTCTTAGAGAACTCTACAACTTTTTCATCAATATCAACCATAACTGCTTCTTCTACAGTCTTGTACTTTAATACTTCTCGAAGAGTTGCTCCCTCACCACCACCTATAATTAATACCCTTCTAGGATCAGGGTGTATCAGCATAGCTGGATGCACAAGTGATTCGTGATAAATATATTCGTCTCGTTCCGTGCTTTGAATGAGATTATCTATTATTAGAGCTCTACCAAACTCCTCTATCTCTGCAAACATAATCTCTTGATAAGGTGTTTTCTCTGTAACAAGCACTTTCTTGATCTTGAACAGTGAAGCAATATTATGAGAAGTTGGTTCTATCAAAATTAAACCACTATATCCAGGATCTTCATTACTCATTACACTCACCTTTAATTCTTGTCCTTTGTTAGTTATTTACATGTATACTCATATTTTTAAATCGATATATACAAAACAGTATCCGAGTGTGATAACGTGGGAGAAGAAATTAGAGAAGTCTTAACAAAGCTATCTGAGACATTAGGAATTAGTGAAAAAGATGTCAAGAAACATCTAGGTAGATCTATTAGGTTGATGAAATATAGAGGCCTAGAGTACGCTGTCTTCAGAAGAGAATTACTAGGTTATAGAGAAGGAACAGTTATTCTTCTAGGAGAAGAACCTCTTATAGTTCATGGTTATCCAAGTATTCAGAGATTAGCGTTTATCGAAGGAGTTAAGAAGCACATGATCGATAAGGTGGTCGTCGAGGAAAAAATGAACGGGTATAATGTAAGAACAATATACTATGAGGGAGAAGTCTACGCTATAACTAGGGGTGGATACATTTGCCCATATACTACATCAAGGATAAGAAAACTCTATGGTAAAAACATCGAGTTCATAAATAAGGAATATGGAAACTATGTCCTAGTAGGAGAAGTAGTTGGTACCGAGAACCCATATGTAATTTATGATTATCCTGAAGCGAGGGGATTTGACTACTTTGTTTTTGATATTATGGATGGTGATAGATTATTACCTTTGAAGATTAAGAAAGAGATTTCTGAAAAATACAGTATTAAGACCGTGAGAGAACTAGCAATAATTGATAAAGACGATATTTCTACTCTTAAACAAGTTATAAACAAATTAGAAAAAGAAAAAAGAGAAGGAGTAGTACTAAAGGATCCAGAACACAGAGTGCCTCCCCTAAAATATACAACCATATATATTAACATAAAAGATATAGAAGAAGGAATGAAGCATCCCTTCGATGAAGGACGTAGCTACTTATTTTCCAGAATAATAAGACTGATCGCACAAGGCTATGAATATAACTGGAACGATGACGAATTAAACAGGATCGCTCTAAAACTTGGTAAAGCTATTTTGGAACCAGCGATCAAGTCATTGAAGAAAAGAGCTGAAGGAAAAATTATTGCATCATCATATGTTCTCGTATTTCCGAGTAAACAAGATCTAGAAGAATTTATAGAGTTCATGGAAGCATTAGGCGTAGACTTTATAACTAAGATCATTGAGGAAAGAAAAGAAGAAGTAATAGTTGAGTTAATGAAACTCAAAGAAACACATGGTATATATTCAAAAATGCTTGAAACGGGTTATTCCCCTCTAGACTAGGGGGACACCATGAGTAACGCAAGAATAAATATATTGGCACAACATGTTTTTTGTGGATACTACATACGTAAGCGTATTTCGTGTGAGGATATGCGTAAATACTATAAGAATGATTTACCACATCAATTAATTGTACTCGTTATTAAGAAATCAGAGTTTGAGTAAAGGTTTTTCTCGAGATATGTCTCGTGCATAGCAGGTGTTAACAATATGTCTTTGATAAAAATAGTTGATCTCGACAAAGAAAACCCAAAGCTCGTAATAGGTAAACGAAAATATGAATTAGAAGAAATAGACGAGACACATTACTCAGTAATAATATCGCCAAAAACCTTGATGAAATACAAGTTCGAGGACTTACCATTTCCAGAGACAGGGCGTGGAGAGATTATTATAGAGTACTTACCGTTCTCAAGAAAGAAAAGTGAGTACTTGTATGAGACCAAGGGCTTGAAGTTCTTCAACGAAGCCAGTATATGGAGAAACAGAGAACGCGGACATGTATATCTAGAATATATTTTGTATCCAGCTAGGTATGCGTTCAAAGCATGGATCCCCCTCGACCTATTCCTCTACATAATAGTTAAGACAGCAAAAGACCTTGGATTCAACGTAGAGACAAGCAGGGACGAAACAACAATTATTATAGAAATCGAAAAGTCCTATCCACTAGACACTCCCATAAGAATAGCTTTACTAGAAATAAGAGAATTGGATCAACTTCTCGATAAGAAAATAAAGAAAATAATGAATAAACTATCCACAACCGCGCTTAAACTTGTATCAAAGGAACTCAAAATACCCATTAATGAACTTGAATCAATCCTAGGAGAACCAGAAGAAAAACTATCAACCCTACCATAGTTAT
>JAMOPC010000126.1 GCA_027064845.1 Desulfurococcales archaeon
ATGTTCTCATAATATTCTTTTACTTCACCCGTTAATGTCTTGATAGGCCATAGTTTATATGTGCCATTTGGCATTAATATGAGGATTGCATAGTGATATTCTGGTATTCCTCCACTGCTTGAGAGGGGTGCACCCCCTCCTCCGGTTATTACGAGGTCAACGTTGAAGTATTTGACTCTATTCCATACGTGCCAGTGTCCACATAGTACAAGCTTGATCTTATCAGAGTAGTCCTTTATAATGTTGCGGAGAAACTCCATTTGATCCCTAGAGAATACCGTTGGATAACCGTAGCCTTTATCGAGTGGGGGGACGTGGAAAACTAGGATTATTTTCCTATCCCCAGAATTCTTTATGGCTTTTATAACGTCTTCTCTGCGAACAATATCAGTTATCTTAGACGTATCAATGTCCTTAGCTTCAAGCGCATATCCATTTATGAGTATTATTCTCCAGCTTGGGATACTGTCTACTATGTTGAGATTAGGTGTTACGTATTCTTCCCAGAATTGTCTATTAGCTCCTGCTTTAACATAGCTCCAATCATGATTACCGGTAGCTATCCAAGTATTGGGTAGTCCCGCCATTAGTTTTAGGAATTCTCTTATTTGATCTGTTCTACCTAGCCCTACGTGATCACCTGTTCCTATGATTGCTTCAGGATTTATTATCCATAGTTCTCTTACTAATTTATAGAATGGTTCATCAAATTTAATAGCTGACATATCTTTGGGTCTATTATCGCCAAACACTATTAGTGGATACCATGGAAGATTCTGCGGGATCGGCTGATACCATTGCTTTAATGGTGCTATAAACTTAGCCAATATGTCATAGTTTATGGAGAGATAAGGAATGCTTCCTATCTTCACATTTATTTTTACGCCTTCCTCGATATTGAATGCTTCATAATTGATTTTTATCACTAGCTTGAAGTCTTTTAGTGGATTAGGAATTGTTGCTTCAATAGAGTTCATATATACTTTCACATAGTCTGCCTTTAGGATGCTTCCATCAAATCTTATTGCTTCTATAGTATAGTTTGTGGAATCCGGGTAAATTATTGTAGAAAAGACTATTCCGAGGAAAACATGTGTTTTGTTACGAGTTAACATTACTTCCCTGATCAATGGAGTGTTGAGTGATGATGAAGCTTTTGATTGAAGACTTATTACTGTGTGTTTAATATATGTCCATTCCCCGATATAGCCATCAATTAATATGCCAAATGTATTAACTATATGTAACATATCGTGTTGTCCGCTTGAAAACATGTTATAAGGACTAAGTTTATCAATTAATTCCACAAGATCCGGTAATCCGTCCTTATCGTTGTCAAGAGTTAATGCTTTAGATAACATATTTATTGCTTGCTCTGGATCGGTATCACACAAGTTAAAAGCTTCTGAAAAAATCTTCTCAAGAAACGGGTCACTGCTAAGAAGTTCACCGTATTTTTCATAGTATTCACTCAAGATCTTCTTTAATAACTCTGAATTAATACCTGTGTTTTGGCTAATTGACACATATGTATTTAATGATGTGAGTAATAATGAAAATATAATCAAGAATCCAAGAAGAACTAGATTCTTCCTCATTATTTACTCGCCTTCTTCTTTCTTTTTCTTTCGAGCTTACGATAGTATTCTTTCCTTAAACGCGGATTGAATATTTCCTCCATTGCATGACTCGATAATATGAATCCTTCCTGTAAGAGTATGATTGCTAGAAGCGGGGCTACGAGTATATAGTATAGTCTGGGTGTTAGAAAACCTCCTGCTGCGTTATAGGCTATGTTAAGCATCATACCCCAATTGGTTGGATCAACTGGAAGTATTCCTAGAAAGTACAATCCTACTATAGCATAGACAGCTCCTGTTGCTGAGAATATGAAGTTAATAGCTATATAACCCATAATGTTCGGCATAATCTCACTAAACACTATGTACCTTGTAGGTAATCCTAGTAGTCTGCATGCTTCTATGAAGGGCCTATTCTTTAATCCTAGTACTTGGCTTCTAACGCTACGAGCTAGACCAGCCCAGGCTGTGATGCTTAGTACAGATGCTATTATTAAGGGATTATATGCTAGCTGAGGCATTCTTTGGAAATAAGCCGCAATAGTAATATATAGTGGTAGACCCGGTATGTTGAGGACAACATCAGTCACGGATGTTAATATGGAATCTATTCTACCGCCCTTATACCCAGCAACAATCCCCATTACCGTGCCGATAAAAGTGGATATACCTGCTGCTAAGAAGCTAATAAGCAGTATTTTGGGTGTACCCTCGAATATTAGTAGAAACTGATCTCTGCCTAGGGGATCAGTTGATAATGGGTGTTCAAGAGATGGCGGAATACTGCTTCCCTCAATTCTCAGCTTATCATATGGTGCAATAAGGGAAGTAACAATCCCTAATACAATAAACATTAGTAAGATCATTATACCTGTGAAAGCACGCTTATTTCTCCAGATCATTATCAGTATCTCGTTCATCTTTCCTCCCCTGCAACCCTCACTCTAGGATCTAGGAGACCGTAGAGGACGTCGGCTAGTGTAACTCCTATTATTACAGCTAGTACTTCAATAGTAAGACATGCCTGGACTACAGCATAGTCTCTCTGCCAGATAGCTGATAGGAAGAAGTAGCCTATGCCTCTGTATGTGAATAGCCATTCTATAAAGTGTGATCCGCCAAACATATATCCCAGTGTGATCATGAAGCTTGTAAATAATGGTAGGATCGCGTTTCTCCCCACATATGTTATAGCTATTCTCCTCTCAGGCAAACCTCTGATCTCGGCTACTGCTATATAGTCTTCTCCAAGAACATTGATCGTACTACCCCTCATAGCCAAGGCCCAACCTGGAAATCCAACTATTACATATGTCAATATAGGCAGTGTTGCATGCCATAATGCATCCTTAATAAACTCTAGGAAATGCCAAATATCTGGTCCAGGCGAGACCCCTGGACTGATTTCTCCAACGTATGGAAACA
>JAMOPC010000127.1 GCA_027064845.1 Desulfurococcales archaeon
TAGCCAGAACAATGGCAATTTGTCTAACTACAGTCTTCGGGACTATTATTATTACTTAGCATTAAATAATTCGTGATCAATATTAATTGTACTATTTTATTATAGTTTCGTTGTAATTATATAGCGAATTACTGAAAAAGGTCTATATATTAGATTAATTCTGTATCTCAACTCGCGACTCGAAAATTGGTAGTTGTAGAAAAAGAATTTTCTTATGTAATTTTTATGTTTTATAAAAATTTCTTTGATAAATTTAATGTATTTTTACTTGTCTAGCAATTTAGAGTAATATAATACTCACAATCTAAGATTCTATTATATGAATTACTAAGTCGACTCAAGAAATATAAAGTAATTCATTATAATTTTTCAGCAGATATATTCAAAGATATTATATATTAAAGGATTGCTTCTTCTATTAGGCTCTTAATACTTTTAATATTTATTTCTTCTGTTTCTTTTAGAGGCTCTAATTGTAGGGCTGTTATTTTTTGTTCTCCATTAGCGGTATCTATTGTTATTTCTGTATATTTACAATGTGATTCTCTGAATATTGCTTCATAGATTTGTTTGTCTTCTTCCTCTATTGGTGGCTTTTTGCTTATGCTAGGATAGGTTAGTATACCTATTCTTGCTTTGAAGATTACAATATAGGCTAGTACTTTGAATATTGCTTGACTGAGGTAGGAAGGATTTCGAGAGAATTTTGCTTCAATTATTATTGTTTCTCTATTTTTTATTGTAGTGTCTGGTATCGCTTTAATTGGTATTTTTGATAATTCATTAGTAGTTTTGTTGTATAGTATTTCTAGAACCTTGTTTCCGATCTTGGCTCGTATTGTTTTATGCGCCACTAAGTCTATATCAGCTCCTAGTTCCCTTAATGCGTTTAATACGATGTAAAGGTTGTATACTTCGTATAGCTTATATGAATATATTTTGAATGCTATATTGACGTTTCTTGGCTCCTTGATTAGCCTATCAATCACTAGGTCTACGATTTGGTCTAATTCTTTTTCAAGCTTATTATTCGCATAGTATGTATAAACGAGATCGAGTAACTTTTCAACCCATTCTGGTTTCCATGGGGTTGCTTCGACTTCTCTCGTAAATTCCCACATAGGCTCTAATGATTCGGTACTATAGAGATTTTCTGGAATTCTATCAAGAAAACTATTTTTCACTGCTTCATCGAGCATTTCATGTGTTTCCTTCAACATTCTCTCTATAACTTTTAAACCGTATAAGCCACGTTGAGCTCTAGTAGGTATTTTATTCCCTATTTGCTTCTTGATCTTCTTTATTTTACTAATTAATTCAATTAGCTTGAAATTGGTATAGTCTACGACTGCTCTTAATAATATGTTCTCAGGGGACCTTATTGTATAGCTTATTACCTTTTGTGCAATGGGTCTTCCCACTATAATATTCCTTAGAGTGGCTGACCAATCAATTATTCCACGTACATTCCATTCTTCAATGCTATCATATACTCTCTTGTGTAAGAGAAACCTATTTGCTTCCTTAATGATTCCAACTAGTTCATCAGCGATAGCCTTTAACCTTGTTAACTGGAGTATAAGCTTAGTTATGTCCTCAGCTTCGAGGGGGATAAAACGTCTTCTTTCCGTGATTTCTTTTAATTCTTCTTCCGATAAAACGAGTAGTTTTATGGGATTAACTTGTTGATAAGATACATAAAAATCTATGAGTGCGTCATGCATGTACTCGACGTATTTCTTCCACAGTTCACGTTGATTCCGTCCTAAAGACATTGCCGAGAACCTCGTTAATGGTTTTCCTTACTCTCTTGTCCCAGAGTCTTGATAAAGGTAATGAGGCTTCAAGGCACTTCTTTAAAATATCGTCAATGTCTGGTTCTTTGTTTTCTTCTCTATGTTTATTGTAGAGCATTGTGAATGCTTTAATTGTTATGTAGAGACTTGCAGGACTTATAAAGGCATATCCACTATCAATGGTTTCTCCCGTACTTTTTGCTTTTTCAATGGATTTATTATAGACTGTGATCAATTTTTCATCAATTAGCCCCCTTATTTCATTGATCAAGTCGTCAATGTTTTCTATGCTCGATGAAAGTTCTGCCTTGATATTCTCGTATATTTTATCTAGTAATTCCCTCGGAGTACCTGGAGGAGTGATTTCGACTATGGCGAATCTTCTTGCAAATGCTTCACCTATAGTGAAGAGGTTTCTTACATCCACTTGGTTCATTGTTGCAATGATTCTGAAATCGATTGGAACGAGGTAACCGATTAAGGCGTCATTAATTTTTACTTCCTCTAGGTAGGTTCCAAGGTATTTTACGAGTTCTTCTGCGTATTCGTCTGCAATACCTCTGTTAACATAGTTCTTAATTTCTTCGACAAGGTCTATTGGTATGATTCTTTCCCGTGGATTATGGCTGGAGAATATTAGGAAGAATTCAGCAAATGCTTTATCAACGTCAGCGCGGTTGATCTCATCTATTATCAAGTATACTCCTTTAACCCTTGATCTACATTGGGTAAATTCTATGGAGTTTTTAATATGTCTAACAATTGCTTTGATTAAGTACCCGCTGCGCCATTTAGCTTCTCTTCCTTCAAGCATTATTCCGCCAATTACATCGTAACGGCTCCAATGCGCTGTTGCAACAACATAGTAGGGCTCATAGCCACGTGCTACTGTTATTTCTCTAGCAAGCACAGTCTTACCAGTTCCTGGCGGTCCAACTAATAGTATATTCTCTCCAGCGTCAAGGAGACTATTGATCAGAGCCACAAGATCCTCGCTGATAAATAGTTTATCGAGTACATGTTTCTTGATATCTTCAAAGGATATTTCCTGTACACATTTCTTATCTTCTATAGTACTTGGCTTCATTGCTTCAATGATTACTTTAACGTCTTCTATTGGTAATGGTTTGCCATTGTTAGCGGGAGTGCCTCTGAAAGCCAAGCCTATTTGCTTGTATTCTTTTAGGAACCTCAGTTTATCCTTTATC
>JAMOPC010000128.1 GCA_027064845.1 Desulfurococcales archaeon
ATAGCATTGCTTGAACTGCTTGATAATCACGAGTTATTTGTCCTAGCATTCAGTAATGATACCCCCGACTTTATACGTAGAAGAGCCTACATGATACTAATGAAACGTATTAAAAACATTAACAAGAATAGCTTGGATCATTATAATACTGTAAATAAGCAATAATGTTTTATTCACATACTTATAGACAACCAGGGCGACCATTATCTTCAAAATAATGAGAAATATAGCATTTTCTAATAATAGGTTTACAACAGGGTTTAGTTCTCTAGCCCCGCTTTGTATTGCTAGATAAGTCGTTATAACGTCTAAGACCTGGAGACTCATTATATATAATAAGAGTATAAGCCTATTTCTTTGCATAGAAGGGTTTCCTCGGCAAAGTTCTTTTCATCTTCTTCCATTCCTTATAGATGTAGTCAAGCAGCTTGTTCGGGGCTATTTCTCTAGAAGCTCTTACCAGTTTACTGTATAGCTTGACATAGAGTTTTCTAAGAGTCTCGTATTCGTCATAGTTGGGTGTTCTGAGTATGATGTAGTCACGGTATAATACACTTGTATCCCAATAGTAGGATCCCCACTCGTTTCTCTTCTCTTGTCTAACCTGTATATCAACCATAGACCTGGGCTTACCGTTTTCCTTATGCCCGTTTCTCCATACTCTACACCTTATCTTGTATAAATTTCCATTATACTTGATTGAGCGGGGCAAGCTTCTTTCACTAGTCATTGTCAAAAGTATAGCTCCTACTCTGAGCCTCATTGTCTCGAATAATCCACGAATACCAATAGCCAATGGGTGCCAAGAGTTTCTTTTTAGAAGTTCTAGCCAAGGACCAGCATCATCCCAAATCAGGATAGGGATCCATAAATCGTGTTTCTCGAGATAGTCTATTGCTTCCTGGAAATCGAAAGGAGTAAAAACTATGAAGTCTAGGATCCTGTCCCAGTCTTGGTAGAAATCATAGGCTACTTTCATCGAGTAAATAGATTTACCAGCTCCTGGTCTACCATATATTCCAACAATTGTTGTTGAATGACTACTATACATTTCTCTTAATAGCAGCCTAGACAAGTTCTTCGAGGCTCTGGGCTTGGAACCGAGGAACTCTTCTATAGTATTATATATGTATAGGGTACCCCCCATACATTATCAGCCCCCCTCACCATTCTTCAGTCTCTTTAGTCTCCTGTACTTTTCTAATCCTCGATAAGTTGATGTTCTGTAGTATTCTCCATGCTCTTCCGCCTACTACTGCTATTATGTCTTTTACTCCACGCCTATGTATTGCTCTCTTCATCACTACGTAGTTGTCCACGAATTTTCTGAGAACAGGGTCTGGCACTATCTCTGCTATGCTTTTCAGCATTGCTATTGTCTTCGCTTCTCCACCGCTGCCGAAATCTGTTAGTGTGAACTTAGCCATTCCTCGAGGCGTGGCGAATAATTCTACTGCTTTTTTCTGTGCTGCTACAATGTCTCCTTCAAGGCCTTCCCAGAACTCTGTTTCCTCGTCTTCTTCTTCAAACGGATCATCGTATAGTATCGGTTCATGTAGGTCCTTGTCTTCTTCTTTCCTTTTACGCTTCTTCTTAGCCATATACCTCATCACCACTGGTTTCCGCTGTTAGATAACCGCCTATAAAAATAATTGAAACAGCCGCAGCTATTCCGAATGCTTCATTGATCTGCTTCAAATAATAATACGTTAGAAACGATATAGTGCCGAACAAGCAACCGATAAGGAACTCAAGTATTCTCCTATACGTTCTCCGCATCCGATCACCTCACGGGCGCAATTATTATCTTGAACCCTATCATTGGCAGTAAGAAGAACTGCATAAGGTATATGATGAATGCTCCAACTATTATGTATAGTACTTTCTCTGCTGTACTAACAGTTATTTTACCAAGTAATTTCTTGATCGACCCGCTGGCTATGTATGTATACAGTGTCTTGGGATTGAGTATTGCTGGGTGAAGCCTTAGCTTCTTCATCTCCTTAATATCATTAACTGGGTTCTCGAAATGATATATGGCCTGTGTATTGGCGTCGACTATTAGCATTGGTTTAGCACGGTTCTTCTCCCTTAACACGTATAGTTTTAGGTGTTCAGGCTCTATTTTCCACAGTCTCTGTTTCTTCTTGTCAAGTACTTCTCCCTGGTCCGTGAGATATGCCTTGACTCTTTCAATTATTTCTCCGTTTCTTACTAGTAGTACTACTTCTTTTACGTCTAGGGTTTTTACCTGTTTTCTGAGCTTGTTTTTCTCTTTCTCTTCCATGATTTTTGGTGTTGGTATTTTTAGTCTTGGTGTCTGCGGGTTTATGCGCTTATATATCCCGTACAGTATTAGTGTGCTGACAATCATTATTGGGGCTAATAAGAGTATGAATAAGCCTTGTAGTAGCTCATAGAACATTTTTTCACCAATTATGAGTTATGCATTGCTTCTTAGCTTGATCTAGACTTGCATAAGCTTAGTTGAGCTTATGTAAGCTCAACTGAATCTAAACAGCTCTGAGATCCTTTCACTAAACTATACTTGGTGAGAAAGTGTATGAAGCCCTACTATTCCTTATTACTAGCCTTGTTGTTTACGTTATCATTTACAGCGATAATATACGCCGACACTTCACAAATAGGGCCAGGAATAGACACTGGTAAGGGATCGGCACTATATTTTGGGCCGCAAACCTATGATATGTATCCATTTGGAAACATCTATATAGAGTTCCAAGCACCCGAAAACGGTACTTATACATTCTATGCTGGCTGGGGAACCGTCGAAGAACATGCAAGTGGCTATGTACAGTTCGAATTAACAAATAATAATGATGATTATGTCAAAGACGTTGTCATTACATTTAGTGACGGGGTAACATTTCACACTGAAGAGCTTTTCACAGTATACTTGACTAGTGGAACATATAGGTTATGGATAAAACCAAGTTTCGAAGACGGATCCCTAATGCTCTGGGGCTATGACGCTTCAACCGATCCTTCAGTATCCTATTATAATCACCCACAATACGGATGGATGCAAATCGAGGATCTAGCCTGGTTCGCTCTATATAGTACTAGTGGTGGAGCCTCGACAATACCGATGCCTAAAGCAACCTATGATCCAAACAGTATATGGGCTGATGACAAATACGTTTATGTCAAGATAACTATTTGGAACTGGAAAAACGGCACAACAATAACTATTGCTAGATACGATGAAATACTGGACACTTATACTGATCAACAAGAATATACGGTGGAGAACATAAGTGTTCAAACAATAATAGCCAAGTTCTCGAGAATCAACGGTGGAGAAGTAAGCGGAGACTACATTTATATCAGCGGATACGATCTAAACGGAAACTTTTACAGTACAAGGCTAGAACCATTCAATATAACAGTTGCTCCCAAGGGCTGGATCGACCAGGTAAGGGAATGGTTTGATGCATTATACAGTTATGCTTCCAACATTGTACAAGTAGTTATAACGATACTGCCCTGGAGCGGGGCATTATGGGCGGTTGCATTCATGGGATCTATAATAAAATGTGTACAGGAAACAAGCCTTAACCCCTTATTCGACTTCTTGTATAAAAACTACCAGTTATTGACGGGGCTAGCTAGTTTGACGCTTAAAATCGTGGAAAAAACAGTAGACGTATTCAAGTTTCTCGGAGACGTTATCATTAAAGCAATAACGTTCCTAATAGGCTAGAAAACCAGTTCTTCCAGCAAGTACTTCATGAAGCGATAGCCGAGATAACCCAGGCTTGCAGCAGCAAAAACAACTACTATGAACATTACTGGGTCTTCATACCATGCCATATATTTTTCACCTTGCAGGCGGCGTGTATGGTATAACGTCTTCGAGAAGCGTTATTCCCTTTGTTTTGGCCCAGTTCTTCAGCTCGGCTACTCTCTTGTCGTGATCGTCTCCTTCAACATATAATAGTAGCTTATACTTGTCTGGCGGATAATCGCTTGCCACTACTGCGAGCCAAGCCCCTAGCTTTAGTATTAGGAGCCTTGGTAATCGGTTCTTGAAACTGATCTTCTGGGCTATTTCCTTGGTTTCCCTATCAACTAGGATTGCTGTGAGCTTGATTGGTTTGTTTATGGGTTTACCCAAGCTTTCACCACCTATTATTATCTACATTTTGCTTATAAATTGATCCCTAGACTCTGATAAGCTTATGATAGCTTGTATAAGCTACTAGTTCTCTACTGCTTCGCTGAAGTTTTGAACAAGATATATTCTGGGTGAAAATATGTTCGGGCTAGGTAAAAGGATAAAGGCATGGGTAAATGCACAAAAATATAAAATCATGACCGTATCCACAGTATTAGCACTGGTTGGACAAACAGAGAACAGCACTATAGACTATAGCCAGATAACCGATATGATCTATGCCTTCCTACCATTGATAATAACGTTCATAGCAATCCTAATACCCCTTAAGTTCTTAGGCGCCATAATGAAGCTCTTCGAGAGATTATTTGAAGGATTCAAGTAAGCACAGCGTAGCAACTGCTCATAAATAGATTGGGTTTTTTAGTTGAATAAAACACGTCAAGGTGATCTAGTTTGAAGTATGCATGGCTGGGTATAGTACTTGTTATAGCATTACTGGGAATAACTATTCAGGCAAACGCTATAGTGCAGTTAACAGTTGATAGACAAACGATCTATCCAGGCGAAACAATAACTCTGAGCTGGAACATATATGGTGGTGAACAAGTTAGTGCAACCGTGTACATGGTGTATAATAACCAGACAGCGCCCATAACAACACTAACCAATGAAACAAGCTATTCTATAAGACTCGACGCTACAGGCAACTATGAATTCTATGTAGTGGTAACACTAGATGATAATACAACGGTTGAGAGCAACCATGTAAGCGTAGCCGTTATAGAGCAGCCAGTAAACCAGATGCAGAGCCTGTTCTACGCAATGCTTGCCATAACGGTGCCACTATTACTACTAATGAGCTTCATCAAAATCATTGGAAAACACCTATGAAGGGTGAACAAGCATGAAGCTGAACAGACATATGCTGTATAGAATAGTTCCAGTAATACTTGTATTATTAATAATTATAGGCAGTGTAGCGATAATATCACAAGGACTAACATTTACTGAGACAACAAATCAGTTAACCAACGGTAATACTATTACTGCTATGCTTGATGCTGTTATACGCTATGGTAATAAGGTCTATTTCACAACTATTGCTGGTGGTTATTGTCGTTTAGTTGAGGTTGATAAGCAGGGTAATTATAGGGAACTACAATTATTTGAAAATGCTTATGACCCGACTTATGGCGAGGACGATGATCATGGTGTTCCGTCAATAGTGTGGATCGAGGAAGGCAAGAAAATATTAGCAGTTGGTGGAAGCCATACAATATATACTCCTAAGAAATGGGCTGTTGTAGATGTTGAGAACTGGACTATAACGGCTAGTGGTGATTTTGGAAGCGAAAGCTTAGGCAATACTGTCCTAGTAAAAACAAATGATGGAAAAATATCGCTTTTCGTTGTATGGGAAGACCCGAACGATAACAACAAGCGTAAGGTTAGATGGTATGAATTCGATCCAAGTAATAATACGTGGACTCTTGTAGGACTAGTAACAAGTACAGAGTCAAAAACAGTATGGTTGGCGGGATACAACATTGATAATGGTAATGTATTAATTACTATAGCGATGCCTGGAACATACGGACCATTTGCTTTAGTGCAGTTTGATCCAGTAAATAAGAAGTTCCTGGATGTTAATGGAAACGAGCTAACGCTACCATTCGATCACTCTACATTATTTGAAGTTGATAGGTACACGGCATATATTATTAATGGATATGTATATGCAGAGCTGTATGATTCCACGAATCTAGCAATGTATGTTAAAAAGTATGATTTAAGCCATAACGAGTTAGCGAGTAAGGAACTGTGTAGTCAAGCGAATGGTGTTAATACTGCTTATCTTTATACAACTTCGGCACTACTATATTTTGATGGTAAGCTATGGGTTATTTACCGTGATAATGACAATAAGACCACGATAGCAACCGTTGATCTTGATACGTTGGACTTAACGGTGATGTACAAGAGCAGTTCAAACGATATAGTGTTTTGGCCAGTACCTGAAAGATATATGAATGGTACTTTTGTATGGCACAATACACTAGACACGAGCGGACAGGATAACTGGGCTACCGAGGCAAGCGGAGACCATATAACATATATTGTATTCATTGATAATGAAACAATCACTACCACAACAACCCCTGCTGAACCGCATTTCAAGTTTGGCACATACCCGATAAGCGTTACTGCTTCTCCAGGACAAAACGTTACCCTAAACTACCAGGTAATAAACGATGGCGGTAGTGGTGGTGATGTAACTCTTAGAATAAAGGATAGTAACGGAACAATAGTGTATAGCAAAACAGTATATCTCGACGCAGGCGCAGACACTACTATTGCTGCGACAATAACTGCTCCAAGCAGTGAAGGAACCTACAATTATACAGCAGAGATATATAATGAAGCAACAGGACAAGTAGACGCATCAGCAACACTGACAATAACCGTTGACTCCACAGCAACAGAACCAACAGTAACCTATACCAATGCACCAAGCTACCAAGTAGACACAAGCATCATATGGAACATGATGAACCCATTCCTAGTCCTGGGAATAACACTGCTATTCATGGGATTCATAGTAGCAATGGTCGATAAGATGGGTAAATCAATAAAGATCTAGGGGTGATAATGTGGCTAAGCACCCAATATACCAGGGCAGGGATAGCTGCTACGCATTACGTGAAGGAATATATGTTAAGAGAATCGAGAAGCCAGGCATAGACACGATCAGTGAAGCTGTAGGCATAGCATATCTCATATTACGTGATTATAGGCGTGGATGGACCTATGACCATGAATGCCACAAACAGCCAATGGACCATGAACTATTCATGAAACGGCTAAGATACATAGCAACACTAGCAAAGAGACACGGAGCAACCAAAGCAGAGCTCCGCAGAATCAAGAAAATAATAAAATACGTTGCAAAATACAAACGCCTACCAAAACAACTACTAAAAAGAGCCAAGAAAATCATCGTGAGAAAAAGAAAGAAAACTAGATAATTTATCTAATACTAATCTTTTTTACGTATGTCTGACTAATACAGTCGCACGTATATCCTACAATATATATCTTGTATTGTTCCGAGAACTTCTTCGGCTTTATCTTTATCACTCCATGGTAAAACCCTTTTTCATCTGCAATGATTTTATCATGATAAACCATCTGCTTATAGCCAACATCATATATGCTTATATCAATAGGTGATAATGGATGCCACTTATCAAGAGTAACTGTAATATAGAGTGTGTCGCCCTCAAGCCTATAAGAAATATTAAAAACAGGCTTAACAGGAAAAGAACAAGTACTTCTACAAACATATCTGTCTTCACTAGGATGATACCATATAAACATGCCAACAAGCAAACCAATAAACAAGCCCAACAACAGGTAGAGAACAACCTTCTTATCCATAATATGCACCTGATATTAAGAATAAAACAATAAATTTAAACACTTTCACCAATCCCCCAGACCTGATTGTATATAAGCATTTATATAAGCCCCGTGTTTTTGAGCCAATCAGCGTATTTCTTATAATATACGTCGGCTAATGCTATTAGGTCAAGATAATGTTTGGTTATTATTTTTTCTGGTGTATGTCCTGTTATGAAGTCTGTGATGTCCGATGGTATTCCTAGCTTTATCATTTGTGTGGAGACGAATTTGCGTACATATTTGGGGGCAAGTAACCCGTTTCTACGTGCGTATTCAGATACTTCTTTTGCAGAAATAATTATTTTTTCTGGTAGTTCGGGCATGTATGCAACGAATACTTTCTTTGTGCCCCTTACAAGGTCTAGCTCGACACGGTAGAAGCCGTCAAGCCTTGTCTTACGCAGCTTGTCAATGTTTCTTAATAGATAAGTTACTTCATTACGCCTAATACCCGTGTAGAGCAAATACTTGTACACAGTCCTGTACGGCTCTTCTGCCTTCTGAATAGTTTCAAGAACTTCTTGTAGGCCAGGAACATATTTATCTGCATTACTCTTCTTGCTCTTAATCTTCTTGAACAATATACATGCTTCCTCAACGTTTTTCTCCTCACAGAGCCACCTATAGTATTTCTTATATGCTGTGATTGACCAGCGGTTATTCTTATCCAGTGGTTTAGCCAGGTATCTTAGGTACTGGCTGCATACTTCTTTGCTGGCCCTGGATCTGCAGTATCTGTAGAATGCGTTTAGTTTTTCAGCACTTGGCGTAATTGTTTTATCTCCATCCTGCTTAAAATTCAATTGTGTATAAGAGCCTGTGTCGAATGGTGCGTGGGGCTTAGGACCCGATGGCGTAGGCCTGCGTGGGTTCAAATCCCACCCCCCGCACCACAATAGTTTCTCAATGGCTTGTTCTACTGGCATTGATAATAGTGTCTTGCGCTTACCGTTGCCGAGATACTCTTCTATGACTAGGTAGCGATATCGTTTACCTTTCGATTTAACTGTGCGTATGTATAGGTACAAGTCCCGCCCATTAAGAACATGGTTTTCAAGCGTCTTTAAAGGCGAATAGACCACGTATTACACCCGTATAGAAATATGCAGCTGCTTAAAAATAAACCATGTGATCGACTGAAAACATTTCAAGCGATCAAAACACGGTAATACTTTCACCAAAGACCCCCAGACCCCGCCATATAAAAGCATTAAACCATGTAAATGGAAAAGACCAGGTAATACCAAAGTATGATAAGGGAGACACAAATGGGATGTACAAAGTCCCAACTACTAGCCCTACTCTCACGTATTCGCCGAGAAATATATGCATGCAACAATATAGACTGTGCAAGGAGAGTCATAGACGAATACATAGTACTAATACAGGACAGAGCCGAAACAGAAGCATACAAAGAACTACTAAAACCATAGCCGAGAAACTCTTATTTATAATATAAAATAGGAAAAGAGAATATTTTTATAAAAAATATTTTAGAAAAAGTGTTAACAAAATTTTGTTAACAAATCTAGAATCTATTTTTCTATTATAAAATATAATAGAAATTTTCCAGTGGAAACGGGGGTTCTTCTTCTGGAATGGATCATTTCTATTCGTCCACAGGAAATAGGGGTGTTTCCAGTCGCCCAGTGGAAATAAAGGTGTTTCCTATGGAAGATAACCCAGTTCTCTCAGCCTTTTTCTTACAGCGTCTGTTACGAAGTCAGAAATGCTTGTGTATCCATACTTTTCTTCTCTAACTATTTCTTCGATTATCTTTGCTAGTTCTTCAGGTATTTTTACAACTCTCCAGCGTGCCATGTTACATCACTATGTAATATCTTGTTTATCAATTTAATATGAAATATGTTACTGTTAGGTAACATATAGGTAAAAAGATTTAAATATTAGAAGTTACCTATAAGTAACATGGTGGAAACATGTCTCAGGCCCTTGAACTAAATGAAACCCGTCTTGTAGTAAGAATTCCGCATGAATGGAAAGAAAAACTAAAGAAGAAAGCCAAAGAAAAGGGATACTTCAACATCTCAGAGCTTGTAAGGGATCTTCTAAGAGAGTATTTGGAGAGTGATGATTAATGAACGGGGAGAAGGGGGCGGGTCAATTAGATATTATTGATCATAGTCTTAATAAAGATAACGAAAAACAGAGCGACTCTAATAATAAAAATGATATTAGAGAGTCTGTAAGACAACGTAAGACGTCTTACAAATATAATAATAAAATATATAGAATAAAAGAGCGTCTCAGAATACAGCGTAAACATGTTCTTAATTTTAGAGTAAATGATGAAGAATTAGACATTATTATCAAGATAGCGGAAAAGACGGGTAATGAGAACATTTCTCAGATTATTAGAGAAGCGATAATGGTTTATTACGGGCTATTATCTGGTGCTAAGAAGATAGCACTAGGCAAGCTGGAGATCAATAATCCCGTTGTAAACCTAAACGTTGTCAAAGCCGAGGCTAGGGCTGAGCCTAGGATTAATGTGAACATTGACTTGACAAGCGTATTGTCAGAGCTTGAGGAGCTGGGGAAGCTGGTGTATAACTGGTATAGGCTGAACAGGATACCTAAGGCTGCGTATGATACTGCTAGTTCTAAGATCAAGAAAGTAGCACAGCTCATAAAACAAATGAACTAAAGGGTGATCCGTGGTGCAGACCCTGGTTGTTAGGAAGCCTGCTCAAGTGGTGGTTGATGAGATTAATGGTCTCAGCAAGTACCGTACAATATACTTCATACCATGCACTAATAACCCTGGGCTTAAGCAGCAGGCTCTAAAGGTACTGCGTGTCGAGGATCTCAGGAAATATATTGAGGCCTATGACTTGTTGATGGAGCATAACTTCTACAGCGTCTGGCTGGAAGGATGCATAGACACTGACGGCAAAGCATACATTGTCAGGCTCATAGTCGAAGACGACCTAGAAGACGATGAATGGTGGTGATCCAATCATGGCTCTTGATTATAAGCAGCGCTATATGGAGAAGTGGCGTATTAGCAGTCTCAGGGAGCGCTATATTTATGATTATTTGAATGCTTTGTTGCTTAGTCATGGTTTTGTCCTCGAGTATGCTGGGCTTGGTGCTGGGGATTCTAGGCTTATAAGACGTTATTTCAGCGGGGTCGAGGAAGCCCTGGATTTCCGCATAAAGACTTTCAGCGGCAAAATAATAGGCTACCTGGACGCCACCGGCTATGCGGATCCACGCCGTGCATGCATAGATTCTAAAAGATGCATAGGATCTTGGAAACTCGAAAAAGCAAAGATGATCCACGAACAAACAGGCGTACCGCTAAGGAACATCTGGTTCGCACACTTCACGGACTCCCATCATATCCTAGTGTTCCTGAATGCTGAACGATTAATTCAATTAATCAATGCTGGCAAGGCTGAGAAGAGACGATTATACGAAGACGAGAAACCCTCGTATTGTCTCGAACTAAGATACTGGGTCCCGCCTAAACGGTTTATCCAACTATTACTACAATCGCTAAGCAGGTGATTCTTCTTGGTTATCCCTGTTATTGATCAGCGGGAAATACAGGAGCGCGGCGGTAAATGTGCTAGGTTTCCTGTTAGTTGTCTTATTCGTGATATGTTGAGAGAGCTGGGACTCGAGTCCAAGGTTAGGGTGGTATTTGATACTACTTATGGTGAGGGACGCTTTTATGGTGCTTTTAGGCCTGAGTTGCTAATTGGAGCTGATATTAGGGTTCTTAACTGGGTAGTAGAGCCTGACTTGTTTATTAAGAAGCCTGTATGGTCTAGCTGGAAAGTTGTTAAAAAGATAGATATTAGGCCTGACTTAGTCGTTGTTGATCCGCCTTGGGGAACAATAACAGGATCCAGGCATGGGACCAGACCACACTACTACAAACCATTTGGATCACCAGAGATTATACTAGAAGAAGGCATAAAGGCTGCCGAGAAGCTAGGTTGCAACCACATACTCATACACTATTATAGGATTGTGGAGAGAGAGAACTGGCGAATCATTAATGCAAAGAGATTCATATATTTCACAAGATTCCTTAAGCAAGACACCAAGTACAATCCAAACACATCATACTTCTACATACTCAAAAAGGTGATCCAGTGATGTCTGAGGACTGTGAGTTCTATTGTTATATTGAGTCATGTATCTATGAACAGTTCAAGGAATGTCTCGAAACTTTCTGTTCTAAAACACTAGAACTGGTGAAAAGAAATGAGCAGTAGTAGGGCTGAGCTGTATAAGCGTGAGTTTAGGTATAAGTGGCGTGACGGGGTTATTCGTGAGTGGATAGTTAAGCAGCTACTAGACCTTATCTTTATGCAGAAAAACCTACCATACAGGGTCTTATGGACTGGTGTAGGCGCTGGCAATGCCGAATATGTTGAAGAAAACTATGATTCACCACTAAATGCCTTCGACCTAGTCATAGTAGACGAGAATATGAAAATCATGGCATACCTGGAGATAACGGGCACCAAGGATCTCGAGAAAGGCGAGGAACTATGCATAGGTGCATGGAAAATATTCAAAGCCGAGCGCTTCAACGTACAGGACAAGGTATGGTACATACACGTACTATCATCAAAGATACCGATAAGGGTAATCAACTACCATAGACTCAGGAAGATAGCATCATTCAGGCAACTACACGAGACCTCACTAGTATGCGGAAAATTCTACTGCAGCAAAACCAGCAAATGGGGATCAATCAACGACCTAATAAGATGGCTCCAGGTGAAAAAGAAGTGAGTAGGAAAGTATTGGCTTTGAGCAGGGTTATTGATAAGGTTAATGGTTTTGCCAAGACTCATTTCCCCATGATGTATGAGTATATAGAGTTATTATTACAGGTCCTAGACGATGACGAGTTAGCGGTTCTCATAGTTAATAATATTGATAACAAGGTAAGCGAACTAGCATGGAAAGAACTAGTTAGAAGGGGAAAGATCAAGTTATAGCGTTCCATATATTCGTAATGATTGCTTGAACCATAATAACCGTGTAGAGCAACAATATGTTTTTATCATAGAATTTATACACTAGGAAACCAGCACCTATTTTAATACATGATAATAAAACCCAGTTCCCCATAAGCATCCTAACCAATGGGTTTAATTCAATAGCTCCATTCCGTACAGCTAAATAAGTAGTTACCAAGTCTAGGATTTGTAGTCCTATTATATATAATAGGAGTATAAGCCTATTTCTTTGCATAGAAGGGTTTCCTCGGCAAAGTTCTTTTCATTTTTTTCCATTCCTTATAGATGTAGTCAAGCAGCTTGTTCGGGGCTATTTCCCTAGAAGCTCTTACCAGTTTACTGTATAGCTTGACATAGAGTTTTCTAAGAGTCTCGTATTCGTCATAGTTGGGTGTTCTGAGTATGATGTAGTCACGGTATAATACACTTGTATCCCAATAGTAGGATCCCCACTCGTTTCTCTTCTCTTGTCTAACCTGTATATCAACCATAGACCTGGGCTTACCGTTTTCCTTATGCCCGTTTCTCCATACTCTACACCTTATCTTGTATAAATTTCCATTATACTTGATTGAGCGGGGCAAGCTTCTTTCACTAGTCATTGTCAAAAGTATAGCTCCTACTCTGAGCCTCATTGTCTCGAATAATCCACGAATACCAATAGCCAATGGGTGCCAAGAGTTTCTTTTTAGAAGTTCTAGCCAAGGACCAGCATCATCCCAAATCAGGATAGGGATCCATAAATCGTGTTTCTCGAGATAGTCTATTGCTTCCTGGAAATCGAAAGGAGTAAAAACTATGAAGTCTAGGATCCTGTCCCAGTCTTGGTAGAAATCATAGGCTACTTTCATCGAGTAAATAGATTTACCAGCTCCTGGTCTACCATATATTCCAACAATTGTTGTTGAATGACTACTATACATTTCTCTTAATAGCAGCCTAGACAAGTTCTTCGAGGCTCTGGGCTTGGAACCGAGGAACTCTTCTATAGTATTATATATGTATAGGGTACCCCCCATACATTATCAGCCCCCCTCACCATTCTTCAGTCTCTTTAGTCTCCTGTACTTTTCTAATCCTCGATAAGTTGATGTTCTGTAGTATTCTCCATGCTCTTCCGCCTACTACTGCTATTATGTCTTTTACTCCACGCCTATGTATTGCTCTCTTCATCACTACGTAGTTGTCCACGAATTTTCTGAGAACAGGGTCTGGCACTATCTCTGCTATGCTTTTCAGCATTGCTATTGTCTTCGCTTCTCCACCGCTGCCGAAATCTGTTAGTGTGAACTTAGCCATTCCTCGAGGCGTGGCGAATAATTCTACTGCTTTTTTCTGTGCTGCTACAATGTCTCCTTCAAGGCCTTCCCAGAACTCTGTTTCCTCGTCTTCTTCTTCAAACGGATCATCGTATAGTATCGGTTCATGTAGGTCCTTGTCTTCTTCTTTCCTTTTACGCTTCTTCTTAGCCATATACCTCATCACCACTGGTTTCCGCTGTTAGATAACCGCCTATAAAAATAATTGAAACAGCCGCAGCTATTCCGAATGCTTCATTGATCTGCTTCAAATAATAATACGTTAGAAACGATATAGTGCCGAACAAGCAACCGATAAGGAACTCAAGTATTCTCCTATACGTTCTCCGCATCCGATCACCTCACGGGCGCAATTATTATCTTGAACCCTATCATTGGCAGTAAGAAGAACTGCATAAGGTATATGATGAATGCTCCAACTATTATGTATAGTACTTTCTCTGCTGTACTAACAGTTATTTTACCAAGTAATTTCTTGATCGACCCGCTGGCTATGTATGTATACAGTGTCTTGGGATTGAGTATTGCTGGGTGAAGCCTTAGCTTCTTCATCTCCTTAATATCATTAACTGGGTTCTCGAAATGATATATGGCCTGTGTATTGGCGTCGACTATTAGCATTGGTTTAGCACGGTTCTTCTCCCTTAACACGTATAGTTTTAGGTGTTCAGGCTCTATTTTCCACAGTCTCTGTTTCTTCTTGTCAAGTACTTCTCCCTGGTCCGTGAGATATGCCTTGACTCTTTCAATTATTTCTCCGTTTCTTACTAGTAGTACTACTTCTTTTACGTCTAGGGTTTTTACCTGTTTTCTGAGCTTGTTTTTCTCTTTCTCTTCCATGATTTTTGGTGTTGGTATTTTTAGTCTTGGTGTCTGCGGGTTTATGCGCTTATATATCCCGTACAGTATTAGTGTGCTGACAATCATTATTGGGGCTAATAAGAGTATGAATAAGCCTTGTAGTAGCTCATAGAACATTTTTTCACCAATTATGAGTTATGCATTGCTTCTTAGCTTGATCTAGACTTGCATAAGCTTAGTTGAGCTTATGTAAGCTCAACTGAATCTAAACAGCTCTGAGATCCTTTCACTAAACTATACTTGGTGAGAAAGTGTATGAAGCCCTACTATTCCTTATTACTAGCCTTGTTGTTTACGTTATCATTTACAGCGATAATATACGCCGACACTTCACAAATAGGGCCAGGAATAGACACTGGTAAGGGATCGGCACTATATTTTGGGCCGCAAACCTATGATATGTATCCATTTGGAAACATCTATATAGAGTTCCAAGCACCCGAAAACGGTACTTATACATTCTATGCTGGCTGGGGAACCGTCGAAGAACATGCAAGTGGCTATGTACAGTTCGAATTAACAAATAATAATGATGATTATGTCAAAGACGTTGTCATTACATTTAGTGACGGGGTAACATTTCACACTGAAGAGCTTTTCACAGTATACTTGACTAGTGGAACATATAGGTTATGGATAAAACCAAGTTTCGAAGACGGATCCCTAATGCTCTGGGGCTATGACGCTTCAACCGATCCTTCAGTATCCTATTATAATCA
>JAMOPC010000129.1 GCA_027064845.1 Desulfurococcales archaeon
TATTGATGCTGTTGATGTTATCATTCTTAATAGCTATTGATATTTCTCATGCATATATAGTAGAGGATTATGGTGAAACAATTATAGAGGAACCTAAAATAGTTATTCACATATATAGTAATCACACAGTACAAATAGAATTATTAGGAAAAATAAATGAATCGAGACAATTTCATGAATACATTGATACCTTGACTCGGGACAGCGTTGTTAGAAAATATCATGTAGAACATATAATGGGGAGAAACGAATATCCTGTATCCATAGCAGTTTATGCCGCGAAGTTTTACGATCATAGTTTACTGATATCAGAGTATGGAGAACAAAAGATCATCCTAAACAATAATACTATAGTCATCTATACTAATACTACTGAACTGCACTACAATTATCTTAGTGGACAATATATACTAATAATACGTTATAGGCTTCGAGTATATGAAAACAATACATTGGTGGAGAAGAAAGAAGGAAATAAAGTAATCGTAAAAGACGATCTATATGGTTTAATGAAGTTTTTACATATAGGTAATGATAACAAGTTATTTAGTGAAATCATCCTTGGAACAATATTCGGCAATTGTTCACTAAGGTACATTAGTTCGGAAACAATATGCAATATGACTCCTACAAATATAATTGTTAATGGCAAAGTAGTACTCGGTGGTAACACTGCAGAATATTATAGAATATACGCTAAAATACATTGTAACGATACAATAATCGGTGGATTCATTCAGGCATTTATGGATAAATTAACAATACCAAATACTATAAAGTATAAACTTGTTTACGATAAAATAGAAGCAGTATTCCCAATGATCACTTGGGACAACAATACATTAAGAGACATTGAAACTTTCTTTTTGGAAAAATACAATTTACCAAGCAATACCCCAGTAGAGATTATTGCTGATAAAAATGTATCAGCATCAACTACCCATACAGTACTCGGAGAACTAAACAAAGTAGAAATATCATTCAATAAACCAATAGAGAAAGAAACCACAGCTGAAGAAATAACTTCATTCCCGCTACATGGAGTAATAGTAGCAATATTAATACTGTTAATATCTGCCATAGCAATAGTATCCCTAGCTAAGAAGAGATAAATACCATTATTCCCACAGAGCCCATTTTATAATAGACTGACCCTATTACTACGAGACCCGTTTTATCGTAATCAGTAGTCTATTATTAAATAATAATTAATTTACAGGAAACTTGAAGAAACAAGGACAGTGGTGGATGCAAATGAAGTATTGGATGAGCTTAAAGCCTTGGGTGTTTCTCCAGAAGAACTAGAATCCTTGAACTATGACGAAGAAATGAAGTATTATAAAGAACTTGGTGAAAAGGAGTGGAAGAGGCTCTCTATGATACAAGCAAAGTAATTGAGATCGTTTTCAAGAGTAAAGAAGTTGACCGAGGATATATCTCTATATTAACAGTTATAGAGTATATACCTTCTATCAAATATGCTTCAAAAATACTATATCCAGAGAAAAGAGATTATCACTTAGCGACAAAGTGGGAAGTCATGCTTAGAAAGGTTATTCATTACTGGCTGTGGATCTTGTTGTAGTTGCGCAAGCATATAATAGGGGATTGGTATGAATAACTCTTGATAAGCACTTCGAAGTATTAAAGAGAGAAGTTGTTCCTGAACTTAAACTCGTATTAGAAGAAACACGATAAAATGTTGATGCGGAATTGAATCCTTAGGCAATTATTACTTTAATAACTGGTTTTCCTATTTCCGTTTTATGAGAAGTTTAACGTTAAACTTTAATAATTGTTTGTTTAACATATTTGGACAGGTGTATTATTGTGGAGAAATTTAGGGTTAAGGTTCATAAAAAGGGTTTAATTGTTATTCCTGCTGATATTAGGAGGAGGTTTGGGATTTCTGAGGGTTCTTATATAGAGCTTATCGTGGATAATGATGGTATTCGTATTATTGTTCCAAAGAGTTTGAGAGAAGCTTTTGGTGTTGATGGTGAGAAAGCATTGGAGGTTGTTAGAATGATTAGTTCTTCGAGGAGATCTGAGGTTGAAAAAGAAATACGTTCTTGACGCAGGTATTCTTGCTCTCTATTTCGCTGGTAATAAGTCAGTTAAGAAGTATATAGACAATGCTTATGATGGACAAATAGATGCCTATATGTTAGAGATTAATTTGGCTGAGTTTCTCTATAATTATGCGAGAGTATTTGGGTGGAATGCAGCATTAGTTAAGCATTCATTGATACGTAATAGCCCAATTAAAATTATTGGCTTAAATGAAGAATTAACAATAGAGGCAGCCAGACTTAAAATTAAATACTATAACATATTGTCCTTGGCTGATTGCTACTTAATAGCGTTTGCTAAGAAGTATAATGCTAAAATAGTTACAACAGACCAAGCAGTAAAGAGAACTGGCGAAGCTCCAACGGTCTTTATAAAAATATGAATTAAGTAATAAGATCAGCGATTTATTATGGGAAAAAGTTTATTAGGGTAAACCTTTTTAGGTTTACTTTGGTGAAATAAGGTGGATGAGCACGAAGTCTGGCCGTTACCCTATACAGGGCTCCCAGCATTATTGAATAGTCTCTCTATTATTATGTTTGCCATGCTTGTAGTATTGTCGGTGACGTTTAAGTATGATTTATTTCTTATACCAGCGTTCTTATTTGCCGTATCTTTGAGCTTAGTATCATTAGGTAGACAGGTTGTTATAGATGATGGTGTTATTATTCTTGAATACGGTTATCCAAAACCATTGTTAAAGTATAGGATTACGGATATTGTAGAGGTATTCGATATTAATGAGCTTAGTAGGGGTAAGCTAGTGAAATACTTTAAGTCATTACTAGTACCCTTCATCACTATTATGGTATTGCCTATCATCTATGTAATTGTTAGAGGAATTTATCCCAGCCCCACCTATGTAACCTTAATGACAGCCCCTGTTGCTATGGGTGTTTCTCTACTATTATATT
>JAMOPC010000130.1 GCA_027064845.1 Desulfurococcales archaeon
CTCTTAACACCTGTCAAGCTCTTTGGACCAGTGATAAGAACAAAGTTCTCGTCTATGATATCTACTATTACACATTTTCTACCAGCTTCTCTACCAGCGAGTTTAACACATATCCTACCAACTTCTATTGCAGGCATGTTATTACACCTCGCCTTACATAGTATTTCAGACTAGAGTGTTTTTAATCTTATTCTCCTTTAAAAATTTCTCTATGAAAGCTTTTATTATTTCAAAAGTTTCATCGGGACCCATGTTTTCAGTATTAATTATTAAGTCGAAAATCGAAGTATCAAATATTTCTATGCCATAGTATTCTAAGAACCTTTTCTCCTGCAAGTATTCTCTTATAATAGTCTCCATCATAGCATCATGTATTGACTTATTATCTCGTAACGCAATCCTCTTAATTCTCACATGTAGAGGAGCTGTAACATAGATACGGATATCAGCTAATTCGTTTACAATCCATGCAGTTAAATGTCCGTCTATCACAACATTACCCTTCAGCGCTTCTTCATAACTTCTACGATCAATTTCTAAATCAATAGATGGATCTCTTGATGCTATTTCACTTAACTCAGCAAGTGTAAGACCTCTTTCCTTAGCAATTTCGCGAAAAATCATACCAGCAGAATAATAACGTAAACCAAAATATTCTGCAATTTTCTTTGCCTGAGTAGTCTTACCACTTCCAGGAGGACCACTAATAACTATTGTAACCATAATTACCACACAAACACAATATCAAAACGTTCTAATTAATATGTTTATATAGAGAAAATACATTCTTGTTCCTTATACTCGAAGAAATATAATTACGTCAAAGACGATCTAATAGATTCCTTTAACAATCTTGCGAGACATTTATGACATATATAGCCTCCATAAGGTCTCTCTGGTCTTTTTTCAGTTTTAGCAAGTTTACGCAATTCTGCTCTCGGCAGCCTAGGAACACCATTGAGAGGTCTTCCACATATTGCGCAACGAGCTGGTCCTGGCTTTCTTGGTTCATAATGTATAACTGTTCTTCCACCAGGTGTTCTTACATAGACTTTTCTTTTACTATGAGTTCTTAAACCAGGTCTTGGCATGTTCTTTCACCAAGTCTACATTGCCATGCTCTATTACTACTACACAAATCCTAATAAATATAAACCATTCTTAAACCTAACG
Source organism: Desulfurococcales archaeon (assembly GCA_027064845.1). Taxonomy (GTDB): domain Archaea; phylum Thermoproteota; class Thermoprotei_A; order Sulfolobales; family Desulfurococcaceae; genus JAGHDU01. The sequence continues at coordinate 1,174 of JAMOPC010000130.1, forward strand.
CTATTTTCCACTAATAGTTAATCTTAGCCGAACGGATCAATAAGTAAAGTGGGGTTACATATCCTATAAATGATAGGAAATAAACATGAGTTACATAATGGTCCTCTATTCTACCCGATAATAATGGTATAGAAATAGGTATACTTACAAACGAGTTAGTATTTTCTGAAATATTTGCTATTACCACAATCATTGTTGTATATGTTGCTAAAAATATTCCTAAATGTATGAAAAACAATAAGATTATCCTTTTCTTAGCAATATCCAGTTTCTTCTTTAATTTTTTATATCTCCTAAGATCACCTTTGCCTCTAGGTTTTTCAGGCAACTTAACTTCCTTGACCACACGATATGCTTCTAGAAAATAGCTTCTATGAGAAATAATATATGTTATACCACTAGCTAGGAGAGAGAAAAATATTCCTGTTAGTAATGATATTGTGATTAAACCCATTATGCTAACCCTTACTCTCCAACGAGTCTCTTGAGCAATGGATATGCTTCAAGTGTTCTCTCGTAAGCTATCATCATATAGTATTGTTGCACTATACCTATGGCTAGTAATAATCCTGTTCCAGTACCATAAGCACCTAAGAGATCCGCTGTTACTGCTATGGATGCAACAATAAGGCTTGACAAGACAGTTAATGGAAATATGTACTTCGACAATATTCTTTCAAGTATTCTCGGGTTTCTCCTAATACCTGGGATCTCCATACCACTCTTGATTAATTCTTCGGCTTGAGCAGAAGCACTTAACCCAGATATTTCAACCCACATTATACCAAACAATGTAGCTAAGAATAACACGCTTACAGCATAAATTACGGCTTGGATCGGATCATATAATGTTCTAGCTAAGCTACCGGGTGGGGATAAATAATAGGCTAATCCACCTACGAGTCTTCCATTCTCATACCTAGCTAGTAAGTCGGCAACCCATTGCGGCACAATATTACTTAGATAAAGTCTTGTAATAGAAGCAAAGACTAGGATATCAGAGTAAACGATTCCTACTAAGAGTACTGGAATGTTGGTCACATATAAGAACTTCAATGGAACCTTTGTCTTGATACTTCTAAGTCTTGGCGAGGTAACAGGAATTTCTACTTTCATACCCTCGAGATACACTAGTAGTAGTATAATCGTGATAGTGACTATTAATCCAACAAGGTCTCTACCACCACTTCTTATAATTATATTATTGATGTTTCCTCCATTATTTAACACATATACTAGATATGGAATGAACCCGATTGGCTCATTACCATAAGTAATCGGGCTTATCAGGTTCCAAAGTATTCTGGTGGCGACTCCTGTCAATATAAATAATGAGACCCCTGAACCTAAACCCCATCCTTTCTGGATCATTTCGTCAAGCAATATAACAAAATATGTAGCTATGAATAATTGTAAACCAACGATTAGTCTTTGATATAATGTAGCACTACATTGGAAGAAGGGGTTTGCACCCGTAATTGTCCAATACCTACAAGCAGCTACATACATAGCTGCTTCAAAAGCTGCAAGTATTAATGCAAATGTTTTTTGTGCAGCAGTGAATTTACGACGGTCTTCTGGGTTTGACATATCTAAATTAATTAATTTAGCACCCACAAGTATCTGCATAATCAAGCCAGCTGTGACTATTGGGCCTATACCCAGCTCCATTAACGTTCCACGATTTGAGGCAAAAATTATCTGAACAATAAGTATTTGTTGTCCTTGACCCTGATACTCTATGCCGAATAAGGGTGTGTTAGCCATGATAACATATATAATAAGGGCTATTGCTGTCCAGAGAATTCTTTCGTAAAGACCAGGTTTGGCTTTAGGCTTTTCTACGGTGGGTATGTAGTCAGCTATTTTTGCCATTATATCGATCAAACCCATCCGATACACCGCCTCACTTTGCCTAAGCTAATAATTATTTTATTTACTGCTTTGGGTAAATACCCAAATATATGTTCTTAAATATCTAGATTCTTCTAATAACGATAATTTTGTTAAGAAATAAATACTTAATGCCTGCCATGTATATGGTAAAAACAAGTTTTTACTGAGATATTACTACCTCTCCACCAGCAGCAATTATTTTCTCCTTAGCTTTTTCAGAAATCTCCTTAGTAATTATTTTTAAAGGTAATGTAACCTTGCCTTTGCCAAGTACTTTATTAAAGCCTAGGCTTGTTACATCAATTACAATTTTGTTATCTTCTTTGTATGCAATATTTTTGTCTAGAAGGTACTTAGCTAGCTCATTTAATTCTCCTACATTGATAATATATTTTCCATAGACTATTTCCGGTGGTCTTGTAAAGCCATGCTTACCATACCAATTTGGCGCATATTTTAGAACCCATATCCATTTGTGTTTGTGGAAACCAACGGCTCCAAAACCTCCTCTTGAACCACTTTTTCTATGCTGTCCTATCCTTCCCCAGCCCATAGTTCTTGTTCTTCCACGTAGTTTCCTACTCTTTTTCTTTTTTCTGACAACCATCATAAACACCCTATTCAAAGCATTCTCTTGATAAGTTCATTTATAGCTTTTCCTCTATAGCCTAATTCTCCACCATCACCATATGGTCTTTTAGTACTTCTTCTAAAACCACCCCTTGGTGGATGAAGTCTGAATACAGGCTTGATTAAGTCGATTTTATGTAGTTTCACCTTACCCTCCATCAATGCTTTTGCTAATCCATAAATTCCTCCTGATACACCATATTTTGATAAGTGATTATTTATGAACTCATCTGTCAATGGCTTATTTCCTATTGTGCGTCCTCTCTTCCTTAACACTTCTACTAATGTATCGTAGTCGATTTCTCCCCATGTGATCCAGTCTTTCGCTTTCTGCAACATCCCCTTAAGCCCCGGCTGGTCCGACGGGTATATGACCATGTGGAACTTCTTATGTAAACGTAGTAGTTTCAGCGTATAATCAACATCAGGGGGTACATCGACCCGACCACGGATCCTTATGATTGCGTAAAGTTCTGGCATTTGTTATCACCTTATTAGACCTTTAGCCAATCAACCGGGGTGACGAACTTATAAGTATTTCTTAATGCATTAACTACAGCTTTCGCGAAGTTCAGCGTTGTCTTGGTTTTACCAAATGTTTCAGTCCATACATCCCTTATACCAGCCATTCTCAAAACTGCTTTAGCCACATCTCCTGCCACAAGACCTGTTCCTTTAGGTGCTGGTTTTATGATTACAACAACACTTCCGCTCTTACCTCTTACAGTAAATGGTATACTATGAGGCTCTCCACATCTACACTCCCAGCTTCCACATCCTCGCCTAACTGGAGTAATGTTTAGCTTAGCGTTTCTCAAGGCCTTTCTCAATGCGACAAGGTATTGCCTAGCCTTACCAGAGCCTACTCCTACAAATCCATCCTCATTACCTACAACTACAACTACTCTAAACCTACTTCTCCTACCAGCATCTGTTACTTTCTGGACAATGCCAACGTCTAAGCGTTCATATTTTAGATCAGGCAGTAGGTAATCAACTATCTCTGGTTCGAGGAGAGGCAGATTACGATCAAATATTTCTCTTAAACTAGTTATTTTTCCCTCAACAACCATTTTACCTACACGTGTCCTAGGTACCCAGCTTTCCAATGCTTCCTTATCTATAGCATTCATAGGCATATTTACTCACCCAATACTTCTTTATAGTCTTGGAGTATGCGGTTCTTTATATCTTCGAAATGTGTGGGGAGCTCAACCGGGTTGAAGCCTCTCGCGATATATTGGGAGAAATATCTTTCATAAAGCTCCGGATTAGCCTCCTGGAGCATCTTAGCCCAGGAGGCGATATGCTCCCCACGTATACGCTCATCTGAGGGAATAACTTCTTCACCTACAGGTACTTTTAACCCAACATCATTAGCCGCCTTGATAGCGGCAAAGACCTTGGCTCCCCTCGTAGGGGCATGTAAGCCTATATCTGGGATGGCATATTTTATGCCTGCTTTCAACGCTCTTAAAGCAGCTAGCATTCCAGTCAGGTATGCTGCTGGAGTATTACCCAGTCCTCCTTTCCACCCGTATTTCTTATAGAGCTCTCTTGAATGAGCAGCTGCAATAACTTTGTCTCCTTCAGGCTTAGCCACAATTACTTGGACTATTATATGTTTTAATGTTTTTCTCACAACGAATCTTGGATGACCTGATAATACCATCTTGTATCTTTTATGATAATTTGTTTTACCTTCTCTTCTTCTCCTCCTTGGAACCTTATATCTGGGGCCGTGAGCCATAATTAACACCTATTTTCTTTTTACCGTTTCTCTTTCAATATCCCGTGTTCTTTCATGTAGTGTTTAAGCGATGCTAAGCTGTGAAAAGTGCCGCCTTTGGCTAACATGTATAGTCTTCTATAAGTTTTACGATCTATTATCCCATTGTCCCTCAAATACCTTAGAAATCTCCTGATCTTTCTAATCCTGTTCATCCATTCCTCTTTCTTATCCTTCCTAGCAGTCTTTTTACCCTTTCTCTTACCATATCCTCTTCTTCTACCCTTCTTTCTCTGAAGATGCCTCTTTCTCCATCGTTCTCTGGAGTTACTATGTACAGGCTTTACCTGTATTACACCGTCTTTTATTAGACCTCTTATTTCTTCCCTGGTAATAGCGTCAGCAACATCCTCAATCCTATTAGGATCTATCCATATACGTGATTCTCCAACGCCTAATATTTCCGCAGCTAATCTCTTCTGAAGACTTAAGTCAGGCATTACTCCTCGGCCTCACCTTCAACCTGTGAGGAGATTAGTATAGGATTAGCCACTTTAAACCCTTTTTCAATAGCTGTTTTCATTATCTCCATTCTCTTTCTAAGACCGACTGTTCTCCCTATATATATAACGTGAGTCACCGGATCAAGATCATTTAATTCCTTGGCATTATGTACTACAACAGGTTTTTTACCGCTTGGATGTAAGCCTCTAACTAGTTTAGGTGACCTATAACCTACCTCTACGAGTGGCGGATACCCTTTTCTCTTTAATCTCATCTTATTATCTGTTCCCTTAGGTTTCCGCCACTTCGGGTCATTCTTAAACTTCGGCTTCTTCCACCATAGGTGTCTTAGAAACTCTGGTCTCTTTGACTTCATCTTCTTCTTAAGCTTCATTAATCTCTCTAGATCTTTCTTTGCTTCACTCATTCTTCCTCACCCCAATCATATATGTAGATACCATCTGCGAAAACACGCCTGTCCTTATCTTTTACCTTGGTTGCTAATTCTATATTAGCAGCTGTTTGACCTACATGCTCGATGTCTATGCCTTCAACAATCACATCATCACCTTTTACAGTTACTTTTACATCGTCTCCAATGATCTTTGCTATGCGATCAGCCTTCTCTCCTAAGAAGTTCTTGATTCTCACAATTCTGTTCTTTTCATCGACTTCAACAGTTATTGGGAAGTGTGAATAAATTATCTTCAACTTATACCTATAGCCCTTGATAACTCCTTTTATCATGTTTTCTATATGTGAAGCAATAGTTCCTACAAGAGCTTTTTTCCTTCTATTAGCAAAATATGTTTCAACAATTACCTTGTTATCTTCGATCCTTATATGAACATCTCTAGCATGTGAAAAGTCTCTTTCTAAAACACCTTTAGGACCAGATACTCTAACTCTTAATCCATTTATCTCTACCATAACATTCTCAGGAATTTCTACTTCTTCGAAAACATATGGTAACTTTACCATATCCATACACCCCATACTCAGTAGACATATGCTAGTAGTACTCCTCCCGTTCTTTTCTCTATTGCTTCTTTATGAGATAATACACCTAGAGGTGTTGATAATATGAGTATACCGATATTGTATGCTGGCAAATATTTTCTCAACCAATGAGGCATTTCTTCTAGTTCTTTCAGCTTTACTGGATACCTTGGCTTTATTACTCCGACTTTGTTTATTCTGCCTAGAAGTTGAACTTTGATCTTACCCCATCTACCATCATCTATGTATTCGAACTCGCCAATGTATCCTTCTCTCTGCATTACTCTCAATACATTGATTATGAGTTTTGAAGCTGGCCAAATCAATACTTCAGACTTTGCACGCATTTCCGCGTTCTGTATTGCTGCTAAAGCATTTGCTAATGTATCAAGCATTACCATTATACATCACCTATCTCACGCCGGAAATACTATATTTTGAAAAATCCCCTCTTAACTATATTTCTTAAATCCTAGAGCAGGTGCTATTTCGCGGAAGCACTGCCTACATAAGTATAATCCGTATGCTTGTATCACAGCATCTCTTGTACCACATCTCTGACACTTGCGTGAACCCTTTCCGAACTTATATACTTTGGGAGCTCTGTACTTACCCATGTCTATCCCCCAGTCTAAATAATTTCTACACCAAATTCTTTATGTAGGAAAACCATAGCTTCTTCTTTAGATACACGGTGCCTTCTTGGAATGTGTTTTTTCCTACACCTCTTACGACGCAATATCCTATAACCAGGTCTCTCTATTGTTATAGCTACATCCATTCCAAATACTCCAATCTCAGGATCATATTTTACTCCAGGAATAGTAATGTGCTCCTTGATACCGAAACTAACATTTCCATGTTCATCAAAACTTGATGCTTTAAGTCTGAAGTTTACTGCCTCTAAAGCTTTTTTGAGAAAAGCAACAGCTTTTTCACCTCTCAAAGTAACCTTAGCTGCAATATTCTCTCCTTTTCTTATACCAAAGTCTTTAATTGTTCTCTTAGCTCGTCTAGGTACTGGTTTCTGTCCCGTTAATTCTTCAAGTACTTTCATTGCTTTACTCAATCTTTCAGTGGCTGCTCCAACAGATATATTAACAGTCACTTTTGCTAGTCTCGGTTTATACATTGGGTTCTTATTCCATTTCTCAAGAATCTCATCTATGTTAGGCACATAGTCGGTAATAGCCACTACCACGCACCCTCAGGTAGTTTTATTAATGGCTCTTCTCTACCAATGGGAAACACGTATGTCAGACTTGTCTGGAACTTGTTACCGTTCTTGTCTTCTAGTGTAACAATGCTTCTATGTCTCCTAATACCTTTATGAATAGATACTACTTTTCCAACTCTTCCAACGTTTCTACCACCACTGATAATTACTAGTGTTCCTTGCTCTAGTGGTATATAATCGAGTATTTGTTGTTCGGGGATTGCTAGCTTTAGAGTACCTAGAGTCTTGTAAATGTCTTCAACGGGATTCTTAGGATCACTTACACGTATGAGGACGTTTCTACCATCATGTAAATTTAACTGGATGTGACCACCTTTTACAGTTGTTTTATCCTCTATTCTACAAAGCTTGTATTTTGCTTCTTCATCATTAATCTTGATTAATCCCAAAACCTTGACAGGTACTGGTATAACTCTGTATTTCTCACCAGTATCTACTACTTCTATAACATCCATTAGCCCGACAGGATACTTGTAGTTCTTCCTAATCCTTCCATCAACCTTAAAGTGTCCTTCCGATATGAGTTTCCGAGCTTCTCTAGCTGTCTTAGCATACTTAAGAATATCACGAACAACAATCAGCAATGGAAACGAAAACATAGCAGGATGAGGCCCAGGGGATGGTTTAACTGCCCATTTATACTCTTTCCTAAGTATAGGCCAAAACCTTGGAGCTGCTAATGCTTTTAAGTGTTTTTTACCACCCATTCTCGCCATTTATCATCACACCCATCCTTATTGTTTCTCTTGAGTATTTTCTACCGCTTCCTCGGATTTCTCAGCTTTTGTTTCTTCAACTTCTTTTTCCTCTATTAAAGCCTTCTTTCTTCTCTCAATGATTTTTCTTCTCCACTTATCGCTTAGATCCAGTTTAACAATCATAACATTACTTGGATGTATAGGATAGTATACTGGTGTTTCATCTGCTTTCTTTCTCTGAACTCCCTCAACGAATATTCTAACTCTTTTAATATCTACTCTAACAACCTTACCTTCGTGACCCTTCCAGTCTCCTCTCATAATTCTTACAACATCTCCTTTTCTTACCGGGAGTCTTTTTACACCATATTTTTCTCGAAGCTCTCTACTAAGAGGCGCGTTTAATAACTTCTTCCTGATATGCAGGGGTGCATTATAGAGCGCTTTTCTTTGTTTACTCGGTTTAGCAGATGATGTGAGCATTGCTTCTCACCTCTGTTTAAACTACGATTGTGGCTATATTAGCTATTTGAGGCCATCTCTCAGCAACTTCCTTAGCTATAGGGCCGCGAACTTCACTACCCTTTGGTGTACCTTCGGGGGTAACTATTACAACGGCATTGTCCTCAAAAGCCACCCATGTCCCATCCGGCCTTCTGAAAGGCCTCCTTTGCCTTACAATAACTGCTTTAACTACTTGTTTCCTCATTTCAGGAGTACCTTTTTTAACAGTAACAACTACTAGGTCACCTATTCCAGCTGGAGGTATCCTCCTTAACCTACCCTTGTATCCGGGAACGCCAATTATCTTAACTATTTTAGCACCACTATTATCGGCCACTTTCACATACGATCCTACCTGTAATCCTGTAGCTATTCTACGCCTGGAAAAAGCTGGTTTACCCTTACCTTTCTTCGGCATTACTTCCCACCTGCGCGTTTAACTACAGTTAATACAACAAAGTGAACAGTTTTAGATAGGGGCCTGGTTTCACCAATTATTACTTCGTCGCCTTCTTTCGCATTAATACATGGTGGATTATGTGCATGAATTAATGAGTGTCTTTTCTCGTATCTCTTATATTTCTTTACATAGTAGTAATAATCATATCTTACTACAACTGTTCTCTGCATTTTGGCTTTTACAACTATGCCTCTAAGAATAAGTCCGCGTACTTTTAAGTGTCCATGCCATGGACACTTCGGATCATTACATACCTCTTTAGGTGGCTCAATACCCGGTATGCCGATATTTCTTGTCTTAGCCAAGCTCATGGACAGCTTCTACCTCACAATATTCTTTAACCTTTCCTCTGGTCTACCTAAAATCTGAACCCCCCTAATTATTACTTTCTCCTTATTCGGTAGCGTGAATTGAAATACTCCGTGAAACTTAAATATTCTTACCCTTTTTCCATTACTCATTTCGATTAATAAAGTTTTTTGGGTTTCATCTATTACTTTCCCAGTTAAACCGACCAATTTTTTATCAGGATATTCAACGATCTTAATCTCCAATCCTATGAGTTCATGATAAAAAATATTCTTCCTAGTATGCTTCATTCCAGCTCAATCCCGTCCAATATTAAATATTTGTAGATAATATTTCCCTACAATATACTTTAAGTTTAAAGTTCAAGAAGAAGTTGATATTAGGTAACAAAACACTGCTATTAAATAGCCTTTAAGAAATGTTTTATTAAAAGTTATTTCTTTCTAGAAATTCCTAGTTCCTCTTCCCTCATAATAGTTAAGATTCTAGCTATATCCCTCTTGATATTTCTTATTCGTGCAGTATTTGTTAATGTACCGACACGAGCCTGCATTCTTAACTTTATCAATTCTAATCTTAATTCGTTAAGGCGCCTAATTCTCTCTTCACGACTCATTTGCCTGATCTGGTCTGGTTTCACAATATCTCACCCTGAATAGGCATTTTCACTTACTCTCCAAGGATTCTTCTGCTTCTACAGGTTTTAATTCTTCAAGTTCTTCGGGCTTTAATGTTCTGTATTCTATATAGTCCGGGGGACGTATATGTGGTCTTACAATAACTACTTCGACTCCATAAACTCCTCTCTTCAGTAACGCTTTAGCTACTGCACGGTCAACCATGTAGTCCACTGTATCGCCAGCTTTGTAGATTCTCCCTGCTTTCATTTTTTCATATCGTGCACGTTCACTCCTTAACTTACCACTGATAATTATTTCTGCTCCTACTGCCCCAGCTTCCATAACCCTTCGAAGCATAGCCATAGCTACTCTTCTATAAGGTATTTCTTTCTCTAGTGCTCTAACTATTCTAAAAGCAACAACTCTAGCGTTAAGGTCAGGATCAGGTACTGGTGAAACAGTTATGTTAACGTTCTCTAGTTTGAAATGTGTTTGTAGTATTGTCATTAATTTCCTTATTACACTTCCTCCACGACCAATTATTCTACCAGGATATTCTGCATACACAACTACACGATAACCAGTAGGGGTCTTATATAATTCCATACCGGCGTATCCAGCATCTTTGAAGTAATTTGCAAAAAATTCATCAAGCATTACTTTCTTCAAACTGTAATCTATGAAATAAGACTTAACACGCGGTCCCGTCATTTATTACCAACCTCTCCAACAATTATTTCAACATGACTAGTCCTCCTAAACTTAGGAGTAGCTCTTCCAAATGCCCGCGGCATCCATCGTTTCAACGTTATACCCTTATGTGCCGCTATATGGATTATGACTAGTTTATCTTTATCTAATCCTTTGTTCTCAGCATTAGCTTCTACATTGTCTAATAGCTTTAACAAATACTTTGCAGCTTTAACGGGATAACGGCCTATAGGCCACTTCCACTTAGAAGGTAAGCCTCGTTTATGGCTCAGCTTTCCCTTGTATCTCCTGAAAGGAATAGGTTCTTTTAACGCAATAACGTTTTCAAGTAGTTTTCGTGCTTCATCAAGTTTCTTTCCACGAATAGCTGCAACTACTTCGCGCATATCTTTAATAGACACTGGTATATCAAATTGTACCGCCTTAGCGATCTTTGATTCATCTCGGACCTTGTACGAGTAATGCCATGTAGGCATATGTATTCACCAAATGCTACTTTAGTGATACATACATACTGCTACGAGTAGCTTTAAGACCTGGTTCACCATGTTGTACTCTTTTAGTGGTTGGACTAAATTCTCCTAGATAATGACCTATCATTTCAGGAACTATTCTAACAGGGATAAATTCTCTACCATTATAAACAGCGATTGTTAAGCCAACCATCTCGGGCAAAATGATCATATCGCGTACGTGGGTTTTAATAATAGCTTTTTTGCCCGTTAGCTTCTTTTGTCTGACTTTCCTTATTTTTGCAAGAAGCTTTACCTGCGCTTTCGTTAATCCTCTCTTAAGGCTTCTTCTCTGCCTAGCTGGTAATAACTCTATAAATTCATCCATAGGCATGTTTAGTAATTCCTCTAATGTCTTACCACGATACCTAAACTTTTTCCACTCTGGCGGGATCTCTATCTCAATAGCCACTTTCCGCACCTCTTGCATTACATAATGTTCATTTATAGCCTCATATATAATTACTCCATTCCTCTAACATGGATAATCTTATGCCGTATTTTAAAGTTTAGCCTTTTCCTTAACCATTTACTTATTAATTCAGGAGATCTCGCCACTATGACTTCACATCCGATGCTCTTCATTTTCTCAGCTACATCTATACGGTAGTAAGGTGGAACGAAAAACACTATGCTAGCATTATGTTTACTTATCAGTTCTTTAACAATGATCCAAGGCTCAGTATCGGGAACAGTTTGTTCTAGATCTGAAAACACCACAATAACTTCATTAGGGGAAACATATTTAGCAACTTCTCTCAGCGCTTTGCTTATATTTGTATATCCTCCGAAACTCGTATAGAGATGCTCTAGGAAATCTATGATTAGTTTTCTCGAAGAAGTTCTTGGCATTTTGACGATTCTGGTTTTCTCTGAGAATAAGACAACAACCTTAACCAATGGTATCAGCTGAGCTAGTGATAGAATAGCCCATAGAGAATACTTAGTCATAGAGCCACTTATATCAACCAATGCGGAGATCTTAGTTGTTCTCTTCGCCTTAATCCTAGCAATCTCATAGTTATATCTTACTAGGTTAAATATGGTTTTACGTGTATCTATTTTACCATCAACTATTGATTTAATCTTCTTTTTTAACTTATACTTTCCCTTTATACTGTATTTTAAAATATCATACCCTATTCTGATCAACTTGTTTATTTTATCACGCTCTAGTACACCTTGAACCCTAGAGAACTCGAAAAGCTTCAACGATAAGTATTCAATAATAATGTCTGGATAATGCTTACCAAGGATTCTTGTTAGGGATTTATAATCATTATTTGCTAATGATTTATAAAGGGGCTTAAGCCTATGATCAAGCACTTGAGGATCGATCTTATCAAGATAGTATATTGAGTAGTCTAAATATGATTCATCCCCCGTTATCAAGAAATTGAAATAGTTTGAAAGAGCTTTTCCCAAGAACACTTTATTCCTGATCTTAGGTACTTTGTTATATTTATTTATACACGACAATGTAATAGGATCCATGGATTCAAGAATGGGTGCTGCATCTTTGTTCTTACTCAATTTAGATACTATTTTCCATCTCTCATTAAGAGGCAACGAATTAATATCATCAATAACTTTCTTTAAATCAATGTTTTTAATATTAATATATTCTAGACTATAAGGTCCTACATATTTGTCAGAAATAATTCTTGGAACTATATTGCCTATTTTTTTCCATTCATACCATGTTGGTTTCCAACCATTGTTTATCCTATATTCAATTTCTCTAAGCAATCTCTTGTTGACCTTGGGGCTATACCCATAGAATTTTGAAATAATATCTATTAGTTCAGTATTGTTAAGATTCCTTAACAATGATTGATCGAGTATTTTTGACCATAAAGAACTTGGTATCTCGCCTAAATACTTAGATATATCGCTTACATGGATCTCTCTCGAAGTTTTTGGCTCAATACCCTTCCCTAGATGAACTTTATTACTAACAGCTAGTCTTCCGTCCTTGCTTTTATATAGTAAGCCATGTTTACGTAACCATATGTAGTCAAGAATATCTTCTTTACTAGAAGTTGTTTTAAAGATCTCGCTCACAGTTATTTTCTTTTTACGACAAATTTTCTTTATAAGATCCATTTTGCTCTCATACACTAGTTTTCCATGTTCATCTACTATATTGTTGTTATTCACGTGACTTACTGATCCCAGAAATGCTTTCTTAAACTCTGATAATACCTCGTCTTTAATTAACTGTTGTTTCCCAGCTAGTAATACATTTAGTGTTAATAACATTTTTGTATAGAGAACAACTTTATCTAAAGATATCTTTTCACTTTTTCTTTTCCTACTCTCATAGTATTCGTTTAGAATATTCTCTATCTCTTGTCCTACAAGTTTCTTTACATCTTTATTATTTGAGAACATCGTTTACTAACTCCTCGTCTTCAGTATTTTTATATAGAATTGCATATCCTGCTTCAATTAAGTCTTTTATATCTGCTTTCTTCTTGTTCTTCGAATCAGCTAGTAGAACTGTTAATGTTAGCCAAGATACAAGATCAGCTGTTCCTGGTTTATATAGTGCTTTTTCTCTCATGATCCTAACAATCTTTAATGCCTTCGAAATAATTTGATCATCAAGCTTGCTTATTAGATTACCGAGCCTTAACTTAATAATACTGTATTCTTCTTCAAGAGATGGATATTTAAACTCTATACGTATAACTCTGCGTAGAAAAGCATCACTTAATTCATTTTGAGCTATATCGAGGGGGTTACTAGTAAATATTATTTGGAAACCATTACCTTTTTGAACATATACTTTCTTCAACTCGGGAATAATTATTCTTCTCTTATCAATAATGTCTAATAATAAGTTCTGGAAATCCTCATTACTTCTCCTAATCTCATCTATTAATACACCTGTATCGAGTATTAATGCTGCAAGAAGAGGTCTCGGAATAAAACTCTCTTCATTAAAGCCCTTGGCCATAGCCATAGCCGGGTGAAAATCGCCAATAACACGATACTCGTCATAATTTTCACTACATGGTAGAACGAAAGCTGATTTACCGCTCCACAGAGTTAGGATCGCTTCCCCTATTTCTGTCTTACCTGTTCCCGGAGGACCTTCATATAATACTGGCCTATTATTCATGAATGCGGCAACAGTAATGTATACAATATATGGTTTAACCAATAACTTATACTCGTCTCTAAGTATTCTCAACATTAAATCAGGGTTTCTAACAGGTTTTCTTACCTTTATGACATCTTTATATGTATCAATAACCTTCTTAACTACCGGATCGTTTTCTAAATCTAAATACTTCTCTTTATTTTTCTCCATATTAATAATCCCAATTCAACATCTATATGTTATAGAGTGTTATAAAAGTAAATATCATGTCTTGAAACACATTGATATGGATGGTAAAATGCTTATCAAAGGATGCTTTATCATAGAAGGTAGCGATAAGGCACTAATAGATCTTTACTGCGGAAAG
>JAMOPC010000131.1 GCA_027064845.1 Desulfurococcales archaeon
CTTAACAATTTCATGATACTACCCAAAATGTAAATTTTCCCTCACATAAACCTTTTCAATACCTAATTCCTTTATTTTCTCCCGCAGCATAATCAGTAATTCTTTATCAGGGTCACAATAGGTTTTACACCATTTTATGTTGCGAGGCGTGGTTATGGGAGGACCTAGTAAAGGATTTATTATTATGTAGAAGTTTGTTTTTTCAAGGATCTTTGCGATATTGTCAATAGTTAAGATTAGGGAGTCGTAATCTATGTTTTTTGGAATTGGTATTCTAAGTTCTAATGGAATAAAGTGTTCAGCTATTAATCTTAATGATTTCAGAAACTGTTTCCATAGAATATCAGTGATTTCCTCTGGAAGACCATAAAGGAGTTGCGGAGGATATTTTAAATCTGTTGCTACGTGATCAATTATTTCTTCTTCTATCATTTTTTTGAGAGGCTTATATAACGTCATGTTTGTGTTAATGCTTACCTTGTAATTATATTGTTGTTTTAAGTACTTGAATAATGTTATTAAATTTTTCCATTGTAGGAGAGGCTCTCCTCCAGTTACATGTATGTAGTCAATTAAGGATTTTGCGGAATCAATTTCTTCAATAAGCACATTTATATCGAGTAAATGACAAATATCTTTCTTTGTTTCAGCTAATCGCCAATTGTGACAGAATGGGCATTTTAAATTACAACCACATAACCATATAGTGAACGTTACTGCATTATATACGTCAACCATGCTTATAGGCTTCCATCCACTACCTACTAGTTTTATATGTGATAATCTATTTTCTACTGTGTCTAAGTACCTTAACGTATTATTTCACCCAAAGTATTCTTGATCAATGAGAATTAATATATGAGAAGCTATGAGATAGACAGAGTGTAGTATTTAAAATGTTTGAGATGAAGGTTTTCATTTATAATGTTTCCTCGTCCAGAACTCTTTTCTTCTGAACGGGTTCCAGTTCCTTAATGGTCTATAGTATCCTATGATTCTGCTCCATATGTCTACGTTTTCGCTACCACATGCAGGGCACTTCTTATAGAGTCCTGTGAATGTTCTTCCACACTTATTACAATGAGTTATAGCTGGTGTGTAGCTCCAATAGACTAGGTCTGTTTGAATTAATCTCTTTGTTAGTTTAGCTAAAGCTTCTGGATCAGGTTCTTCTCCTAGGAAAATATGCATCATAACACCTCCAGTGAATGTTTTCTGTACTTTGGATTCAATTTCGATTCTCTCGGGTAGATCTATGGATCCATAATATGGTGCTATGCTTGTTGAATAAATGGGGTTGCCTGGTTCGCTGAGGTATTCAATTAGTTCTGGGTATTTCTTTATGTCTTTTAACGCGAGTTTCGCAGCAGCGGATTCTCCTGGGACTTCTTCAACGTTCCATGGTGTGCCTGTTTCTTTCATCCATTCACGTGCGTGTTCTACAGCGTATTCTACCATTTTCTTCATTATATTAGCTGCTCTTAACCAATCTTTTCTTGAGCCTTCGAACCATAGTCTTGGTTCTTGGAGATAAATAGCGGCTGCTTCTGGGAGCCCTAGTATACCAATAGTGTTAAAGTGTGATGCCGGAAATTCTTTCAAGTATTCCTTGATCATAGCATATATGCCGGGATATTTATTCATTAAAGATAAGTATCTTCTCCTAAACCATTCTTCGCTCATTCTGACCAGGTATAGTACTTCGTCGAATATTTCCCAAAATCGATCATCGTCTCCTTTTGCTTCAAGAGCTATTCTTGGTAGGTTTACTGTTGTTACATTGACGCTTCCAGTAATATCTGGCATTGCCCATAGTCCTCCAAATCTTTGCTGTTCTATCTTTTTCAGGCTTTCTTCCCTTTGTTCTTCTATGTCTTTCTTAAGACTGAAGTTTAGACCCAGACCTTTTGGTCTATTGTTGTATGCGTAGAGGAGCTCGTTTTTATCAATGTTTATCCTACAGCACATTGCGAAGCTTGCATCTGGGTCAACTATTCTTGTGTTGAGCCAGTAAAAGCTACCACGGTGTGCTGCTGTTTTGAATATTGCTTCAAAGACTTCCGGCTCTTCCCAGATCATTTTTGCTGTTACCATTAGCGTTGGGATAGGGAAGGTGAAGGGTTGCCCATACATGTCTCCATGATAGAGTATATCTGTTAATGCAAGGATGAAGATTTTTGCTTCTTCATAATATTCTCCTAATGGCTCGATCTTTTTACCGTCATATACAGCATAGTCTCCTTCAAGCATTTTTCTAGGTGCATCTAATGTTGTTGTGAAGTTTGTAAAAGGTGTTTGCATCCCTACACGGGTTGGATAATTCAAGTTGAATATGAGTCTTTGTATTTGTTGTTTAACTTGATCATAGCTGAGCTTATCTTTTCTTATAAATGGTCCTGCATACCATTCAACAGAACTAAATGCTTGAGCTCCTGTGAAATAGTGTTGGAGAGTTATAAGATAATTAGCCACATGATCTACGTATGTATCGAAATGACGTGCTGGCCTCGAGATTATCGTTGGTGTCTTTAACCCTTTTTCTAGAACTCTTGCTATACTGTGTCCCGTACAATAAGGTATGTATAAGCTATAAGGTAGCTTATGTACGTAAATATACCCATCAAGGTGAGCTTTCAATACAGGCTTAGGCATTAATTCTAATAATGTCGAGTTCATATAATTCTCCAGTAAATAACTGAAGAAACCCGTTGGACCCATATAACGATTGGCGTTTTCATTAACATCTAAATCATTCCATTTAGCATATTCTTCTAATGGGTCTTTTCTATGTGTTTCTATTACTTCTACCATAAATGCTCTCACCTATCCAAATATAAAAGATATAGTATTTAAGATGGAGACGGGCGGAGTGGTATTGTTTTAGTAAATTGGTAATACTATTTATCCTAATCGGTTATTTAGATCATAAATTAGAACATGTATCATTATTTGATGCGCTAATTGTTTCTAATAGTAGAAAAACATGGATACTATAAAATACTGTACAGTATTTCTGCTGAAGTAATTATTCTTGATACGACAATCCATGAAGGTAGTGAGGAATGATATATTGAAAACTCCTTTGTAGCTATTTCCAATATATGTTTGCTAAAATCTCCGTGAGGAAACCCTCCTATTCCAATAGCTAGATCATTTTCTAGTGCGTATTTTACGATATCAATTGGTTTTTTACGCTCTCCGTTCTCTCTTAGTAATATTAAGCCTTTTTTCTTAATTTTATTGAGGAGTTCTTCTAACGTAATTGTTTTAACATATATTAGCGGGTCTTCTGCATCTGGTGGTACCTTTCCTTTGGTTAGTAATTGTTCCATTAGTCCAACAAATCTATTATAGTTTCGTGGAATACGTGTCTCTGGTTTAATAAAGATGATATGTCCATCATATGTATGAACATATATTCTTAACTTACCTTCTTTGTTTAATGGGCTTTCAAGTGCATTAAGCAATGATACGTGGACTATGTCTGGTCTGCCGCGTTTTTCTCTATTAGGTAGGGTTTTCATTGCATGATAGTGAAGTGATACATCTAGTAATGTTTCTGCTGGTTTTTTCTTTCTTCTTCTAGCATTTTTTAATACTGCTGGATGTCTTATAATTTCTCTAGGGACAAGTTCCAGTGCTGACTCTAATAGTATTAGGTGTAACATTTTAATCATCCATACCATAATCTCTATGCATAAATGTCTAGATATTGTAAACGCATTAATATAGTTATGATGGCGTATCTCTGTATTATTAAGTATGGTTTAATGGTGCTGAATATTTGAGAAAAAGAAAAAGAGATGTATTAAAAGATCTTGCTCTTCAAAGAATGAGGTATTTATATAAATTATCCTTAGACGCTGTTAGAAAAGGTGATTATGATATAGCTAGAAGATATGTAGAGTTAATTATCAAGTATTCCCACAAAGCTAGGGTCAAGCCCCCAAAGTATATAAGGAGAGGATACTGTAGAAAATGTAAGATACCCTTAATTCCAGGGTTAACGTCTAGAGTAAGGATTCAGAGCGAAGGTCGAGGATCAAGGGTTGTGGTGACATGTCTACTATGCGGTTGGAGAAGAAGGTACATGATAAAGACGTCAAGAAAGAAATCAAGATCAGGAGAGCAGGGAAAATAGATGTTCAACTAGGCAAGAAAGGCATAACACAAGGTTTCATAAACGAGGTTAAAAATAGACTTGAAAACAATGGAGTTGTAAAAATAAGAATACTCCGTTCCTTTCTTAAGAGTAGTGGAAGCAGTAGAAGAGAAATAGCAAGACGTGTAGCAGAGCTTGTAGGAGCAAAGCTTTTAGAAGTTAGAGGTCATACATTCATACTCGTTAAAAAATATATAAATAAAGGTAAATATAGGAGTTTAAACAATTTGGGAGAAGAAAATAAGAGTAGGGAGTAGACATGGTTACAGCATTAGAAGTACCTGCTGATAAGCTAATAGAGAAATTAGTAAATTACCTAAAAGAAAACGTGCCAGAGGTTAAGCCACCTGAATGGGCATATTTTGTAAAAACTGGAGCTCATAAAGAAAAACCACCACAGAACATGGATTGGTGGTATTATAGAGCTGCCAGTATTCTAAGAAAACTGTATAAATCAAGTGAACCTATAGGAATAGAAACATTTAGAACAATATACGGTGGAAGGAAGAATTATGGATCGGCTCCTGAACATTTTGTAAAAGGAAGTGGTAGTATTGTTAGAAAAATTCTTCAACAACTAGAGGAGGCAAGACTAGTTAGAAAAGTAAGGGGTAAAGGAAGAACGTTAACTCCTCAAGGAAGGGCATTATTAGATCGATTAGCATTTGAAGTAATGATCGAGATCGTTAAAGAGAAACCAGAACTAGCTAAATATCTTCCACCTACTGTAAGAGCAAAAGTATTCAGAAGTAAATAGCAATATATATTATATTAGGTGGATGTATATGAGCGAAGATTACGATGCGGAATTAGAAGAGCTGAAACGTAGAAAAATGCTGGAGTTACAGAGGAAGCTTGAAGAAGAAAAACAACGTAGGGCCCAGATAGAAGCTGTGCTTAGGAGAATAATGACGCCTGAAGCTAGAAGTAGGTTAGCTAATCTAAGACTTGTCAAGCCTGAATTAGCTAATATTGTGGAACAACAATTAATTGCATTAGCTCAGTCCGGGAGAGTTCCTTTACCTATTACTGATGATTTTTTAAAGAAGTTATTAGCTCAACTATATGAGCAGACTCATCGTGAGACACGTATAAGAATATTAAGGAAATAAGGGTGTTTTACATGGCTAGGAATAAGCCTTTAGCCCGGAAGTTGAGGTTAGCCGCAGCATATAATGAGAATAAGCCCGTGCCGATCTGGGTAACAGTTAAAACTCGTATGAGAGTTAGACGTGGATTTAGATTAAGACATTGGAGACGTACAAAGCTTAAGGTCTAATGAGGTGAAGCTTCATGAGTGAAGAAAAAGGTGTTGTGAAGAGAATACATATTATACCTCTTAAACGGGTTTATTGGGGTAGGAGAACAAACAGAGCTGATAGAGCTATAAGATTTATTAGAAAATATGTTAAGCGACACTACAAAGAAGCTGAACGAATTATAATTGATCCAAAAGTTAATGAATATGTATGGAGCAGGAGCAGGGAAAAACCACCAAGAAGAATCGCTGTTGAAATAAGATATGATAAAGAAGAGAAAACCGCAAAAGTACTACTTATTAGACAAAGTAAAGTGAAAACATTAATTAGATAAAATCTATTGAGAACATAGGCTTTGTTTTCTAACATCATAATCCTAGCAATCTTAAATAACAAGTAATGGAAAGTGTTTTGAAATGGAAATTGTTAGATTAAATGTACTAGGCAATCCCAACATAGGTGTTTACGTCTTTGTAAATGATTCTATAGCCTTAATACCCCCAGGTCTTTCTAAGGATGAAAAAGACATATTGATCGAAATACTTAATGTAGAATTAATTGAGTCGAAAATAGCAGATACAATTATCAATGGAGTATTAATAGCTGGTAATAATAATGGTATTGTTTTACCTAGGATCGTGCTTGATAATGAATTAAATTATCTTAAAAAAGAACTATCTAAATTTGGTATAAACCTATATGTTTCTAGTTCTAGAAATACTGCTTTGGGTAATTTATTCCTATGTAATAATAAGGCTTGTATTGTAGGATCGGAAATGGAAAAAGAAGAAATAAGCAAAATATCCAATACATTAGGTGTTGAAATTATTGTTAAAGACTTGCTTGAGTTAACTATTCCAGGTAGCTTGGCTGTGGTAACCGATAAGGGTGGAGTTATTCACCCTGATCTTTCGGATGAGGATATATCATATTTAAATAAAGTATTTAACGTAAAATTTGAAAGGGCAACAGTAAATTCGGGGGTACCTTTTATAAAGAGTGGTTTAATAGCTAATAATCATGGTGCTTTAGTAGGAGGATTCACCACAGGCCCCGAGATCTTGAGAATTAAGAAGGGATTGGAGGGATAAGGTATGAGTGAAATAAAAATATATCGTGTAGAAGGAGTAATGTTAATAAGTCATGATAAGTACCCTACTTGGCAGAAGTTCACAAAAGAAGTACGAGCTTTAAACGAGGAACAAGCTAAAGAATATGTGTATTCAGTTCTAGGTAGCAATCATAAGCTTAGGAGAAAGCATATCAAGATTCTAAGTATCAAGGAAATTGATATTTCAGAAGTAAGGGATAGAAGAATAGCAGGACTAGCTACCCTAAAGAGGTTTGTTAAGAAATGAGTAAAGCTGGAAGGGAAAGTAGACAATACATTAGCATAAATGAATTATTAATCAGAGCTAATGAGCTGAGAGAATATATAAACATACTTCAAGCACAAATAGGTAATTATTCAACACAATTAAGTGAATTACAGCTATCTCTGAATACAATCGAGAACATGCCTGAAGAAGGAGGAGAAGCATTAGTCACTCTAGATAGATTAAGTACAGTTTATTTACCAGTGACTATAAAAGATAATTGGAAAGAAAACATAGTGGTTAACATAGGGTTAAACTACTATATAAGATCGTCTAAGGAAAAGGCTGAGGAAATCATTAGGAATAGGATCGGGATAGTTCGAAAAATCATAGAAGGATTAAGGAGAGAGTATCAAGCAGCATTAACCGAATATAATGCACTGCAACAAATTATAGCAACCATATATGCAAGAATGCAAGAACAGCAGTCTATGAAAAAATAACTACGTCTAATATTAAAAATAGCATTAGTCTGTAAAGTAGCGTATTATATGGTGTACTGGGCTTGTTTAAGAAAATTAGGCAGGTCTTTTCAAAATTTATTGAGAAAGCTTCTTCGGTCATATATTCAAGAGATAAGTTACTCGAAGCACTTGATGAGTTAAAAATGGAACTTATTTCTAACGATGTAGCGTTTGAGGTTGTTGAAGATATTTCTGAAAAAATACTCGAAGCTATAGATAGAAAAGAAATCAAAAACAAAGATGAATTAATACGTTTCCTGAGAAAAACACTAAGGAAGTATTTTGAGGATCTCGAACAAATAGATATTTTTAATGAAGCAAAAAAGCACAAGCCTTACAAAATAGTCTTCTTAGGCGTTAATGGTGTTGGTAAAACAACTACGATCGCAAAAATTGCTGTAAAGTACCGGGAACAGGGTTTTAAACCATTAATGGTGGCGGCAGATACTTTTCGAGCAGGTGCACAAGAACAATTAAAATACCATGGAGAGAAGACAGGAATACCTGTGTTTACGGGGAAATATGGTTCCGATCCTGCAGCTGTAGCATATGATGCTATAGTATACGCTGAAAAGAAAGGTTATGACGTGGTCTTAATAGATACTGCTGGGAGAATGCATACAGATGCTAATCTCGTTGATGAACTTAAAAAAATTGTTAGAGTCGTTAAGCCTCATCGTAAAATATTAGTTGTAGATGCTTTAACTGGCAATGATGCTGTAGAACAAGCAGTTTTCTTCAATAACGCGGTTGGTGTTGACGGGGTTATTGTGACAAAGGTTGATGCATATGAACAAGGAGGGGTACCGTTAAGTGTTGTTTATAGTATCAAAAAACCAGTTATAATGATGGGTGTTGGACAAGGATATAAAGATTTAAAACCTTTTAATATTGATGAATTCCTAGATAAAATACTACCGGATTAATGAATAACCTGGAGTGGTTATAAATGGGTTTTAGAGAACTAATTGATTCGTGGAGAAGAATAATACGGCTGGCTACTAAGCCTTCAAGAGAAGAATATATGACTAATCTAAAAATAAGCTTGCTTGGATTAACACTTGTTGGTTCAATTTCGTTCATCATAAGATTTATATTTATAACATTTATATTCCCTCAAGAACTCTACGGTGGCTAATAAAATGCCGAAGATAAGCTATTATGCTGTTAGAACGACGACAGGTAGGGAAATAGACGTAGCTCTAGTGCTTGAGAGTCGAGCAAATAATATAATCGCACTTGGAGAAGACCCCGGTATAAAATCAATAATAGTACCACCTGGTATAAGAGGATATGTTTTCTTGGAATCAGTTAAACTTGCAGCAGTATATAGACTGATCAGTGAGGTAAAATATGTTAAAAGCACACAGCCAATAAGGGTTTCCAGAGAAGAAATAGAGAGATTAATTAAACCAAAACCAGTTATCGAAATGATTAGAGAAGGAGACGTAGTTGAAATTGTAAGGGGGCCGTTTAGAGGGATGAAAGCACAAGTTATTAGTGTAGATAAGGATAAAAACATGGTAATGCTTAGTATATTAGAAGCTGCTTTCAATGTACCTATAACTGTACCAGGTGATTACGTAAAACCTGTTAAGAAAGGTGGTGTGTAGCTATGGGGAAGAAAGTAATTAAAATAATGGTTGAGGGAGGAAAAGCCACTCCAGGACCTCCACTAGGACCAACTCTTTCGCCATTAAGAGTAAATGTTATGGAAGTAGTAAAAGCTATTAATGAAGCCACTAAGGAATTCGAAGGCTTAACAGTACCTGTAGAAGTAATTGTTGATACAGCTACGAGAAAGTTTGAGATAAAAGTAGGTATTCCAACAACAACAGCACTTCTTCTAAAAGAGGTTGGAGTGAAACAACCACCTGGAGATCCTGCACATCAGAAAATAGGAGACTTGCCAATAGAAAAGATCATAAGAATAGCTATTCTCAAAAAAGAACAATTAACTGCTAAAACATTGAAAGCGGCTGTAAAAACAATATTAGGGACTGCACGTAGTATAGGCATTACGGTAGATGGAAAAGATCCTAAGGATGTCCAGAAAGAAATAGATGAAGGATTATATGATGCTGTATTAGCTAAGTATGAGCCTGAATGGGAGAAAGAAGAGGGTGAGATGTAAAATGCCTTTACCGACTAAGGAACAGCTAAAGGAAAGCATTATCAAAGCAATCGAGTATAGTAAGAAGAGGAACTTTAAACAAAGCGTTGAATTAATAATTGTCTTAAAAGACATTGATCCAAAAAGTCCCCAAGGAAGAATAAGAGAGACAATATTTTTACCAAAAGGGCTAGGAAAGGACCGTATAATATGTGTTGTTGCAGACGGTGAAATGGCTGAAAAAGCTAGGAAAGCTGGTGCACATAGAGTAATTACAAGAACAGAATTAATGGGTATAAGTAAGAAAGAAGCCAAGAAAATAGCACAAGAATGTGACTGGGTTCTCGTAAGAACAGACTTAATGGCTAATGCTGGTAGAATCTTAGGCCCCGCTCTAGGTCCTCGTGGAAAAATACCTGTGCCAGTTCCACCAGCAGCAGATATAGAAGCAGTTATGAAGAGATATAAATCAGCAGTTCTCCTCCGTAACAAGGACCAGCCTCAACTAATGACTAAGATAGGTACAGAAGACATGGATCCAGAGGACTTAGTTGCTAATGCACAAGCTATACTATCGTTGCTAGAAACAAAGCTACCTAACGGTGCTCATAATATTGCTAAAATCGTTGTTAAAACAACTATGGGTCCACCTGTTGAAGTAATTGGGTAGAGGTGGTCTGTAAATGTCAGTTACAAGTGTTCCTCGAGCCAAAAGAATTCCGCAATGGAAAATAGAAGAAGTAGAATATCTTACAAAATTATTCAAAACTTATCCGGTCTTCGCTATAGCTGATCTCACGGGCTTTCCAACAAATCAATTACAGAAACTGAGGAAAAAACTTGGAAAGAAAATAGTTTTTAGA
Organism: Desulfurococcales archaeon; assembly: GCA_027064845.1. Classification (GTDB taxonomy): domain Archaea; phylum Thermoproteota; class Thermoprotei_A; order Sulfolobales; family Desulfurococcaceae; genus JAGHDU01. The sequence goes on from JAMOPC010000131.1 coordinate 10,238, forward strand.
GTTTCTAAGAACAAATTAATACTTAGAGCATTAAAAGCCGCGGGCTTTGATACAAGCAAGTTCGAGGATATATTGACTGGTCAAAACATATTATTATTCACAAATCTCAATGCGTTTGAGCTTGGCTTATTGTTAGAGAAGCATAAAGCAAAGACATTTTATAAACCAGGCGAAATAGCACAACAAGAAATAATAATTCCTGAGGGCAATACTGGTCTTTCTCCAGGACCTATTCTAAGTACTTTCAGCAAGTTAAAAATCCCGGTAAGAGTCCAGGGTAATAGTATTGTTATCACTCGTGATACAAAAGTCGCAAAACCTGGAGACGTTATATCAGAAGAGCTTGCAAGTCTATTACAGCGTCTTGGTATTGCATTGAAAGAAGTAAAAATAAAAGTTAAAGTAGCATATGATGGAGGAGTAATTATTCCAGGCGATCAATTAATACTCAATATTGATGAATACATGGAAATGATTAGATCAGCACATGTAGATGCGTTAAAGATAGGTGCTGAAATAGCATGGCCAGTGCCAGAAGTATTAGAGCTTTCACTAATTAAGGCGTATCGCGAAGCATTAGCATTAGCTGCTGAAGCAGGATACGTCACATCAGATACAGCTGAGTATGTCTTTAGAACAGCTATAGCTAAAGCACTAGCCTTAGCACTAGAAGTATCCAAGTATGCTCCTGAACTAGGCCTTGAAGTACCAAGCATAACACCAGCACCCACCACTGAGGAGAAGAAGGAAGAGGAGAAGCCTGCTGAGGAAGAAGAGGAGAAAGAAGAAACAGTTAGCGAAGAAGAACTTGCCGAAGGACTAGGAGCACTCTTCGGCTGAGAAACACAAATATTTTTATTAAGGAGGATATATTTTAAAACACCTAGATTATCTAAGTTAGTAGCGTTGGTAAAACAACTGGATATGGTTAAGAGGTGAGGAGAGATCGAATACATATACGCGTCTCTACTACTCTATAAGGCTGGAAAAGAAATCAATGAAGAAAACATAAAGAAAGTACTAGAAGCAGCTGGTATAGAAGTTGATGATGTAAAAGTAAAATCTCTTGTTGCAGCACTTAAGAATATTGATATAGCAAAAGTATTAGAACAAGCACTAGCAGCACCAGTAGCTGCAGTTCCAGCAGCCCCTGCAGCTCCTGCTGAGGAGAAGAAGGAAGAGGAGAAGCCTGCTGAGGAAGAAGAGGAGAAAGAAGAAACAGTTAGCGAAGAAGAACTTGCCGAAGGACTAGGAGCACTCTTCGGCTAAAATAATTTTACTAAAACATTTCCTGAACAATACAAGGTTTTTATTAGTAGGAATGAATAAGTCTATTACTTGATATTCTTTTGTTAACACATTATACAACCTGCTCAAGATAAAATAATATTTTTACTAATGATAATGTATAGATTACCATTAGCTTGAAAGAAGGTGTTTCAAAATAACTAACATGGATGATGATTATGGAAGAAGAATTCAATGTAAAATTTTTGCGAGAAGAAGGATTCAATAGATATAAGTGTAGAAAATGTGGCGAGTACTTCTGGAGCATAAAACCTAGAGAAACATGCCCGGACAGACCATGTTCTAAGTATGATTTTCTCTATAAGAACTATCCTAGAACACCTCGTTTAGGCCTTGATGATGCTAGAAGCAAGTTTATTAATTACTTTGTAAAGAATGGACATGGATACGTTAATCCTTATCCAGTTCTTGCTCGCTGGAGAAATGATTTATACCTAACTATTGCATCCATTATAGTTTTTCAGCCTGCTGTTACTGATGGTATAGTGGATCCTCCATATAATCCACTAGTAATTGTTCAGCCAAGTGTACGGTTAGAAGATATTGATAATGTTGGACTAACTTTTGGGAGACACTTAACAAGTTTCGAGATGGGAGGTCATCATGCCTTTAACAAGAAAGACAATTACATCTACTGGGTTGAGGAGACTCTTCGTTATGCTTATGAGTTCTTCACCAAAGAAATAGGTATTCCGCGTGAGGAAATAGTTTTTAAGGAATCATGGTGGGAAGGCGGCGGAAATGCTGGTCCTGCATATGAAGTAGTTGTTGATGGATTAGAGCTTGCAACACTTGTTTTTATGAAGTATAAGATTGTTGATGGTTCAAGGATAAGGAATCCAGTACTTGTCGTAGATACAGGTTATGGTATTGAGAGAATTGCTTGGTTTACTCAGAAAACACCTACAGCTTTTCATGCTATATTCGGTAATCTTGTGAATGAATACAAAGATATACTTGGTATTGAGGAGCCCGAGGAAGAGGTTCTCAAGAATATAGTTTATGAGTTAAGCGATGTTGAAACGTACGACATTAATGACTTGAAGAAGCATATGGTAGAACTTGGGTATGAAACTTATATTGATGAAATGATTAATGCTATTAACTTATACACAGTACTGGATCACATCAAAACGATCTTATTGATGCTATCAGATGGAATAGTCCCATCTAATACTGGTGAAGGCTACCTAGCTAGACTCGTTATAAGAAGACTTCTCCGTACATTACTAAGGCTCGGTCTAGAAGTCCACACTATTGAAGATATTGTTTTACAACTAGTTAGTAAACAAATGAACTATTGGAAGGGTAAGTATGTTTATGACAAATTCCATAAACACCGTGATTACATAATGGATGTATTATCATATGAGATCAGAAAATATATTGATGTAATACTTCGTGGCGGAAGACTTGTTGAAAAAATAATAAAGAAAAAGAAAAAACTATCCATAGATGACTTAGTGGAAATATATGATTCACAAGGTATACCTCCCGAAATAGTTGTTGAAAAAGCTAGGAAATATGGTATAGATATAGATGTTCCGCCTAATTTCTATTCATTAATAGCGAAAAGACACGGCGGGTCAGGTGTTCTTGTGAAGGAGAAAGAACATGAATTACCTGATGAAATTGTTAAATGGTCTAGATCATTTCCTGCAACAAGGAAATTATTTCATGAAAACCCCTATCTATACCGAACTATAGCTAGAGTACTCGGAGTTAATGGAAACTATGTAGTATTTGATAGAACTATATTTTATCCTAAAGCAGGAGGACAAGACCACGATATTGGTGTAATTATCGGCAAGAATGGAGAATATAAGGTAAGGAACGTTCATAAAGTTGGGGAGATAATAGTGCACGAATTGGGAGAAAAACCTAGTTTTGACGAGAACGAAGAAGTAGTTATGGAAATAGACTGGTTCCGGAGATATATTCTCATGAAACATCATACTGCTACACACATAATATTAGGGGCTGCTAGGAAGGTGCTTGGAGATCATGTGTGGCAAGCCGGTGCTGAGAAAACCACTGAAAAAGCGAGGCTCGACATAACACACTATAAGACATTATCAAGTAATGAAATTAAGAAAATAGAAGAAGAAGCCAATAATATAATAAACAAGCATATAGAACTAAAGTTCCACTATCTCCCAAAGTTTGAAGCTGAGAAAAAATATGGCTTAAAAATATATCAGGGAGGGGCAGTTTATTCGCCGATACTACGCATTGTCGAAATCCCGGGATGGGATGCAGAAGCTTGTTTCGGCACTCACGTATCTAATACTTCAGAAGTAGGGGCAATTAAAATTATTAAATCTGAGAAAATACAAGATGGAGTAATTAGGTTAGAATTTATTGCTTCAACAAAAGTAGCTGAGTATCTTGAGAAACTTCTTGAAGAAAGAGAGAAAGCTCTACGCCTTTTAGGACAGGAACATGGAGATCTAGTTACAATTGTTTCGAAACTTAAAGAACAATTTGATAAAAATAAAGATACATTAAATGTCTATAGGCGTCTTTTAAAAGAGAAATTCATTGATGAAGCGCTTAAACGAATGCGTAGAATATGTGATTTAAACATCGTTATAGTGGAGAAAACAATTGAGGACGAACAATTATATAAGCATATATTAGAAGATCTTGCTTTGAAAAAAGAAAACATAGTAATACTTATTGATTCTAGAAGGAAGCTTATCGAACTAGCATGTAATCCGAGGCTTTCAAAGGATAAAGGTATTGATTTAAGGAAAACGCTAGATTTATTAAAACAATATAAGGTTAGGGGCGGTGGAAAACCTGATCATGTATATATACGAGCATTAGATAAGCTAATAGGTATAGAGGAAATTATTAAAATCCTTGAAAGAACCATATGTGTTAAAACATAAAATCTATAACCCACAATAAAATAACCATAAATTCGGAAAAGGGCCCGTGGCCTAGCCTGGATAGGGCGCCGGCCTTCTAGGCCGAGAGGCGGGGACAGCCGGAGACCCGGGGTTCGAATCCCCGCGGGCCCGCTGTTCTTTTTATCTTCAATAAAACAAAATTATACTAGGTACGAAGTAGATTTCATGGCTATGATGTTTTGGAGGGAAATGATGTAGGAATGTCACGGGTCTGAATGGTGATGAACGGGCTATAGACTGATTCTGTGCATGGTGCCGGGATTGAATTGGAAAGGCGTGCTTAAAGTAATTGGTTCGCTTGAAATCGTTGTTGGTTTATTAATGTTAAGTGTTCCTTTTATTGATGTATTAACGTTTAAACCAATTACTCTGAGTTTTCTTTTGACATCAATAATATTGCTTATTGTAGGATATTATTTACAAAGAATCGAAGCTCAAGAAATTGGTTTATTGGAAGGCATTATAACGACAAGTATAGCATGGCCTCTTATATCGTTTGAAGCATCTATTCCGCTAATGACTAGTTTGAATATAAGCTTTGTGGATGCATGGTTTGAGTCTATTTCCGGATTTACTGGTACTGGCTTCACTGTTCTCACAGGTATAGATTATATGAAGCCCTCAATAGTTACTTGGCGTAGTATTATGCAGTGGACAGGTGAATTAGGTGTTGTTGTCTTTGCGATGGTTTTGTTCCCATATTTTTACAAGTTGGGTGCGTCAGCTTATGGTATAGAGCGTCCTATTAAAATAGATGCGTCCTTCTATATGACAGCTAGAAGACTCATTAGAATATATTTAATTCTTACAGTTGCAGGGATCATAGCATATGTTTATTCCGGAATGAATTTTTATGAGGCGTTTAACCACGTATTAACCACTGTAGCCACTGGTGGTATGTCAACATATGATGCTGGTTATCAAGTTATCTTCAATAGAGCGCCTCTCACATACATACCTGTCTTGATTTTCATGTTTCTAGGTGGTATGAA
>JAMOPC010000132.1 GCA_027064845.1 Desulfurococcales archaeon
GTCCTATTGTAGAACTGATCGTGGACATCCTTGAGCTGCAACATTATATTGTACCAGCTATTCTCGTACACGTTCATTAAATTCCTAGTATATTTATCAACATCCGACTTGTACTGCTCATGCACAAGCTTTTCCGCTTCATGCGTATGAACAACATAGTATCCCACGATCGCTCCAGCAACGAAACCAACAATCATAGCCCCTGTAACTACAAGTGGTAATAAGCCATGTACAACCGGCGGCGATAATATTAATCCTATCATTAACACTGCTACTAATGGAACTAGTGTTTTAGGAATAATATTACTATTCATATTACTTCACCCAAACGAGGAAGGGGTCTATAATAAAAAACAACTTAGAGTTGTAAACACTCCTTACATATTTAATTAATAAAATCAACAGACTTGACAACAATTCTTAGATTCCTGGGATCTCCACCAGCGCCTCTGATCACATTGAACCACGGTAGTTGTACATAGATGTACTTGTAGCTATAGCATTTCTCGCCACGCTTTGTTTTTCTGCATATTTCCTTTTCCAAGACTCTATAAATGCTCTTCCTGATCAACTTATTATTACTCCACACCTCTACAACTACTTCGTCCCCTACCTTTACTTCCTCGACCCTACTTAAAGGAATATAGATCCACTGATTTAGCTTATTTTTAGAAACAGTCTTTTCTATTATAATCAATCTAAGCACCTAATGATGAGGGGGAGAAAAAAACGGCTTTATAGGCGGAGAATTATTTTTGGGATCACATCCCCGTAAACTTCCTGTATTATCCTTTGTATTTTCTCAACCTTCTTCTCCCTGCTCCTCCCCTTCATTATCGTATACACTAACTCTCTGACTTTCTCAAGAAGCCACTGGTATTGTGTGTTGTACAATGTAATGAAGTATGTAATATATAGGAAAGCAGCAGCATGTTCCGAAAGATGATCTATTCCCGTCTTCCGCCACTTCACATGATCCTTTTCAAGAGGAATTCGCTCCACTAATTTCCTGCCAATATTGTATATTGTTAAAAGATACATTCTGTCCTTATCGTGTTCTGAAAGTCCTATGAGATCATATACTATAATCAAGAGTTCCAACAGTTTTATCTTGTTGATTTCCCTGTAGATCTCAAGTCTTTTTCTCTTATCTTTCTCATATTTTAATTCCCTCGCAAGCTCTAGTCTCTTCTTCCTTAGATCTCCTAGATATAGTGGGTCGTGAGATTCATGTATTTTTGTTTTTACATAATACTTAATGTCTTGCGATATTCCACTACTATATGATATTATCCTATTTGTTTTTGTGATATTCTTTTTCTTCACATAGAGTCCGTATACTTTAAGTTCTGTTTTATCTGGTTCCCTTGCATATTCTTCTGGATACACTATTCTCGCTATTTGCCTAAATCCCAGTCCAATCTCATCTCTTAAGAAGACAATATACTCTGATCTGTTCATAAAAAACACCAAAATCTTGAAGAAGAGAATTAGAAAAAGAATTGAGATTTTGTAAACACTCCTATACATATATTATATAATTCTGGAGAGCGCCACTACTCTAGCTTCAAGTATTTCCTCTCTCCCCGTCTCCATATCCTTTATGAAGTCCTTCAAATCCTTGAGCGTAGTATAGTAATAGCCACTTCTTCTCTGGAGTTTTCTAAGAAGTCTCTTAATTTCTGGAACCGAGACTCCCGATAACTCCGATATATCCCTTAGTATCTCATCTATCGATATTCCATCTTTCTCATAACTAATCCCCAGGATCTCAAGCGCCCCCTCCTTCCAATAAAAAATCGTGCTGCATTTGTATATATCAGAATATACTGTGAAACCCTTCAAGGATCTGCACCAAAAAACAGGAAAAATGAGGAAGAGAAAATTACACCCCATTGTTAAAGACATTAGAAAAAAGTATTATTTTGAAGAATTAAAATTAAGTAACAAAAAACTTATGTATTCTCTTTTTCGACAGTTATGTCAAACATCATGATTGGAAAACAATAGTTCTCATCATCATATACATAGATTGTTTTCGTTTTATAGACATCTAGATATATAGTGAAAGTTCCGTATTTTGTCGGTGTCTCCACATATATATAATTTATGGCGGATTTTGTTTCGTGTGTGCCCCATCCTATGCCTACATCAAATGGGAAATAATCTACCCATTCTGGTGTCTCTGTTAGGAAGGTGGCCATTAACCCTATTAGTCCGATGGCTAAATCGACTTCTTTATCGCGGTAACCCTTATAAGTGTATGTGATAGTATTGGTACCTATTTTTGTTTCATAAAGCTCTGAATTAGCGGCTAGATAGTACCAGTATTTTTCGAGCCATTCATTATCGCCTATGGTGTCGTCTATTGTAAGGTTTGCTTCTGCTGTCCATATTCCGTTCTTGTATTTTGCGTCGATGTCGAATACTGTTATGTTTGCAGTTACATCTGTTGCTGTGTAGTCGTCGTCATCTATTAATCCACAAATACCGGTAGCCTCGTACTTCCTATAAGTACCGGCAAGTCCAGAACCATAAATACCTATAGCGACAATTGTGTCGTTCTTGAAGGAAGGTGTTGCATTAATAAATTCGGAATTGTATATATTCCTACCATATTCGAATTCGTGTTTATAGTAAGAATTGTATAGGAGTAGTTCTGGCTTATCGAGACCAGTAATCTTTGCTGATGCGAATACCTTGAACCACTCATTTATAGTATAAGTGTATTCGTAGTAAAGGTGGATAGCTTCAATGTATATTGGTTCGGGTGGTGGTGGGTAGTAGTCGTAGAGTGCGGCGGCCATTATTATTGGTACTAGTTTATGCTGGAATGTATAGTGTGTTTTTTCTAGTACCCATTTTGAGCAGTAGCAGTGGCAGAATACTTCGCCGCATTGTAGTATTACGCATCCTTCATCTATTTCATTGTTGTTGCTCTGTGTTTTCTGTTGTT